>JAMQPJ010000196.1 GCA_023717585.1 Thermoanaerobaculia bacterium | reverse complement strand
CGCGCGGCGCGGCGTGAGGCGGCGGCGAGAGATCGACGACGGCAATACCCTCGCGCAGCAGGTACGCGCCGCGCAGCGACCAGCCTTCGGGAAAGGGCCTCACGAGCTCCGGCCGGCGCGGCCCGTCCATCACCGCCCCCGCCACCGACCGCAAAAACGCGATGTCGTCGAGAGCCGCGGGAATGTCGCGTGCCTCCGGATGGAGCTGGTCGTCGCTTTGCGACTCGAAAAACAAAGAGACGCGCCGGGCAGGAATCGGCGTCGGCGGAATCGCGGCCGTCGGCCGAAGAGTCGGGACGACAGGCGCGGCGGGAGCCGGACCTTTCAGCCGCCGCCCCGCAAGAAGGGCGCCGAGCAGGAGGAGGAGCAGGGCGACGAGCGCGAGAGCGAAACGGCGCGGCATGTGTCGGCAGCTGCCTCTCAGCTCTTGCCGGGCGGTTTCGGCGCGTAGGGCACGGGCGCGACATCGTCCGCCGTCCGGAAATACGTGTCGACGCTTCCCGCGAGCGTGTCGGCGACCTGGCGGCGGAACTCGTCCGACCCGATCCGGGCTTCCTCGTCCGGATTCGTGATGAAGGCGACTTCGACGAGAACCGCCGGAGCATTGACGCCGATGAGAACGCGGAAGGGCGCCTGCTTCACGCCTCGCGTCGTGATGCCGAGCAGCCGGTTGAAGTCGGCCTGCACGATCTCTGCGAGCCGGGCGGACGCCGAGAGATGCTGGTTCTGCGCGAGGTCCCACAGGATGAGGTCGAGGTCGCGCACGGCGGCGTTCTTGTCGGCCGTGTTCGGCGTCGCGGCGGGTGCGGCGTTCTCGCTCTCGGCGAGCAGGGCCGCGGCGCGATCCGACGCGTCCAGGGAGAGGTAATACACCTCGGTTCCGTGCGCGGTCGCCGCCCGGGACGCGTTGCAGTGAATCGAGAGGAAGACGTCGGCCTTCGCCGCGTTCGCGGCGGCGGCGCGGTCATCGAGACCGACCGTCGCGTCGGAGCTCCGCGTCACGACGACGCGATAGCCGCGGCGTTGAAGGACTTCCTGAACGGTCTTCGTGAGCGCGAGCGTCGCGTCCTTCTCGAAAAGGCCGCCCGGACCCCTGGCTCCCTCCTCGACGCCGCCGTGCCCCGGGTCGAGAACGACGGTCTTCGCCCTCGAGGCCGGAGGCGGGCCGTTCGCGAGGCCGGGCGTGCGGGCACCCGGGGCGCCCGAAGTCCTTCTCGTGACGTCCACGACGAGGCGCGGCGGGGCGCCGAGCGCATAGACGTTCGCGAGGAGCCCCTTTTCGCGAAAGACGATCGTCAGGTCGCCTCCGCGGACGAGGAGGCGCGCGACCCGCGGCGAGTCGAGGAGTCTCTCGGAAGAGGTCGCCGAGAGGCGCGCGTTCGGAACGTGAAGGACGACCTGCTCGGCCGTCGCCTCCACGGCATACGACGGCGTCTGCGAGAAACGAAAGACGACCTTCGTCATCTCTCCGAGATCGGCCACGGACGGCTCGACCGCGATTTCGGCGATCTCTCCCTTTCGCACGGACAGCGCGCGCGTCGCCCGGTCCCACGTCAGGGAGAGTCCCGCCATCGGACCCAGGACCCGTTGGAAGAACTCGGGCTCCGCCCACGCGAGCGCCCCCTGGCCGCGCACCGGCGCGCCGAGCGGGACGAGCTTCGTATCCACGACGGCGAGCGCCGCGTCCACGCCGAAGACGGCCGATCGCCCCTTGAGCTTGACCTCGTAGGAGCGCGTCCTCTCGTCGAAGGTCATCGTCCCGTCGAGCGCCGCGACAGCGTCGTTCAGGGAAAGGTAGGTCCGGCCGTCCCGTTCCTCCGCGCGGAGGCTCGCCGCGGGCTTGTCGGGTCGGGACAGGACCGCCGTCACGTCCTCGCCGCGCGCGACCGCTGCGGTCAGCACGAGAGCCGCGGTCAGGCACCGAAAGGCCTCTGCGGCGTGAAGCGAATCCGGCGCCCGACGTCTCACCCGGCGATTATGGCGTTCCGCCCGGTCCCCCAAGTCCCGGCTGTTCTGTTATTCTCTCCGGTCACGATTGGGGGCGTCCCGGTTTCGACGGGGCATTCAGCGATCGAGGAGCACGCCGAGCACGGCCGTTCGCTCGTAAAAACGACGGTCAACAACTAGCTGCCAACACCAGCGAACTCGCTCTCGCGGCTTAATTAGCCTCGACGGGCGCCGGGGAGCCTGTCCGGGGCGCCTCGGCGTTTGACGCGAAATCCGGGCTGGGGCCGCCTCCGCCATCTGAAGGGGCGGCCCGAGAGTTTCAGGTTCGCTGCCACGCCCGGTCGTCCGGACCTGAACGCGCGGCGGCTAAAAAAACAAGTCCGGACTGAGCGTGGAGAATCTCGACGTTCGGGCGCTTCGGACGGGGGTTCGACTCCCCCCGCCACCACCAATGAAAACGGCTCGAACCCGCTTCCGAAAACTCGGAGACGGGTTCGTTTTTCATGAGCCTCGCCGTGAGCCTGCCGCTCCACACGCGCGCCCGCTTCGCACGTAACATCGCTCCCCGTGGCCGGACCGCTTCCGCTCGATCAGCCGGATCTCGTTCGCCGCTTGCACGACGTGCTCGCGTCGGCGTCGTTCACCCTGGAGAAGATCGGCGAGGCGCTTGGCACGGGGGACGAGATCGTTTCTCGCGCCTCCAGCATCCCGGTCCAGGTCCGGCAGCTCGAGAAGCACGGAGCGTTCGGCGCCCTCGTGCGGCT
>JAMQPJ010000191.1 GCA_023717585.1 Thermoanaerobaculia bacterium | reverse complement strand
ACCGGACGCCGCGCGCGCAGGTGACGCGGGCGATCGAATCGGCCTACCCTGGCGTCAAGCGCGAGAACATCCACGTCTGGACGCTCCGCGGGAAGAGCCGCGTGGGGCGGCTCGGAAAGCTGTGGGAGGAGTGGACGGCGCTGGGCGTCCACCTCGTCGAGGAGGGCTGGAAGGCCCCGTCGGGCTTCGAGGTGTTCACCGACTCGGGGACGTACGCGCCGACGTTCCTCATCGGGAGCTGGGCGGACGTCTCGCGAGACACGCACGTGTTCCTCTGCGACGGCTACGCCGCCACGGCCGAAGCGATGCAGGCGGCCAGCCTCGCGGAGGTGCTGGACCTCGACGCCTCGATGACGCTCTTCTCCCCCAGCTTCGACTTCCCCTGCAGCGCCGAGGGAAGGCTCATGGCGCTCGACCCCGACAGGCCGGATTTCGCGCAGAGAGTCTGCGAGGCGCTGGGCGGGAGGGATGTCGACGCGGGCCTGGTCGTCTCGTACGCGGCGGCGATCCGCGAGGCGAAGGCCTCGAACGTCCCGACGGGACGGCCCGTCCTCAGGCCCGACGACTTCGTGCCCGAGAAGAACTGGCGGGTGCTGGCGTCGACCGGCTACATCTGCGCCGACCCGTACACGGGAACGGAGGGCGTCACGTGCGTGAGCGACGGGGTCTACCGGGTGAGCACGAGGCTCCTCGCGCACCAGGCGTCGAGCCGCATCGCCTTCACCTTCCGGCTGATGGAGCCGCTCGACAGGGCGCGCCACGTCTTCAGCCCTCTCCTCGTCCGCTTCATGTCGGGCGTGGACCACACGACGCGCCCGGTGAAGATCTCCGACTCGGGCCGGATCCGCAACGAGCTGCAGACGATGTTCTCCCAGGCCCTCGAGCACGACGGAGAGACGATCCGGCTCCACTTCGACCGTCTCGACGAGAACGTCGTGTCGCGCGAGAAGCAGGCGACGATCCGGAAGGTGCTGGAGTGGTACCGGGCGAATCACCCGGTCTGGTTCGACTGGATCGAGGTGTCAGGGGTGACGACGCCGAGGATCTGATAGCTGCCGAGGCAGTTCCTCAAACCGGATGTCGGTCCGGGCGCTCACCTCGCCGCCACGCCGCGGGAGCCTGGCCCACGAGCTTCTTGAACGCGCGGCTGAAAGCCGCTTCCGATCCGTAGCCTGCGGCGGCAGACACCGCGGCCACCTGGCCGCCTTCGATCAGCAGACGGGAGGCGAGCTGCATGCGCCACAGCGCGAGGTACTGCATGGGGGGTTGGCCGACCATCGCCGTGAATCGCTCCGCGAGTACCGAGCGCGAGACTCCGACGTTTCGAGCCAGCCCTTCGACGGTCCAGGATTCCCTCGGCGCACCGTGGAGCGAGGCCAGCGCCTGCCCGACGACGGGGTCGCGCAAACCCGCGAGCCAGCCCGTCTCGGCCGGCGCGAGCGTCTCGATGTACCGGCGGATCGTCTCGACGAACACGAGCTCCGAGAGGCGTTCGCGTACGTTCTCGGCGCCCGGACGCGCGCTGCCGGATTCCGCGGCGGCCATGTTCATCAGCGTTCCAAGCCATCCCGCTTTCGCGTCGGGCCTTGCCGCCGGAAGGTGGATCATCCGCGGCAGAGCGCCGAGCAGGGGGTTGTACGGCCGCTCGTCGCAGCCCAGGAAGCAGCAGACGATGCGCGTGTGCTCGGCTCCGCCGCCGCCGGATTCGTAGAACAGCGGCAGCGGAGTGGACGGGCGGGCGAACATCGACAGGTCGGAAGTCCCGCGCATTCCCGGAGCGCTCGAGAGCACGTGCGCATCGCCCTGCGGGAACACGATGAGGTCTCCCTCTCCGAGACGGATGGGTTCCTGGCCCACCGCGTGCCCCCAGCCCGTGCCCCGCGCGATGAGGTGATATTCCATGACGCGCTGGGCGCCGGGCATCACGATTCCGGCGATCTCCCGTGACGGCGGCGCTTCGGCGACCCACGGAACGCTCAGCTCGACGTCGAAGTACATCGCGCCGGTGAGGCGCACGGCGCGACGCACGTCGGAGAGGACGTCGGCCTTCATGGCGACACGTCCGGCGCCTCACACTCGCCGCGCCGGACGCGCGGGCAGGCGGTTCGGACGCGCTGCCGGGTCGGCGTCGAATTCGGACGGGCGGCTAGAGAGATCGGACGCTGGCTCATGGTTTTCGCGCGGAGCCGACCCTAGCTTGGGCCTTGCCGGAGCGATGACGCGCCGGCGGAAAAGAGGATAAGCCCATGACGAGCGTCGTATCGCGTATCTCGAGGTTCAACCCGTCCACCCGAGCGGACGCCCTTGCCGACGTCCTCGAGCAGGGGGCGCGCGCGCTCGCCTCGTTCGCGAGCGGTCTCTCGAGCTCGGAATGGCGGATGAGAGGCCCCAGGGACGAGCGCAGGTTCGGCGTCGTCGTGCATCACGTCGCCACCATGTACCCGCTGGAGATCAGGCTGGCGCAGACCCTCGCCGGAGGCGATCCGGTGACGGGCGTGACCTGGGATGACGTCCACGTGATGAATGCCGCGCACGCGAAGGAGTTCGACGCGGTCACGAAAGAGGAAACGCTCGAGCTGCTCGAGAAGAACAGCGCGGCGGCCGCGGCGGCGATCCGTGCGCTGAGCGACGAGGAGCTTTCCCGGTTCGCGCCGATTTCGATGTATTCCGATGCCCCGCTCACCTGCCAGTTCATGCTGGAGGATCACGCCGTCAGGCACTCCTGGCACCATCTCGACAGCATCCGGAGAGCGTTGAAGCGGTAACGGTCGAGTTCGAGAGGGGCTCGCGGACGGCAGGGGCTCACCGCTACGCCTGGCCGTTCGCGTGTCCCTCCGGCGGCGGGTTCGATGATCTTCGCGGACTATCGAGGCAATTCTTCCAGCCTGATGCCCTTACCCGCCTGCAGCGCGCGCCGCGCCGCCGCGACCCTCTTGAGGAAGTGCGGATCCGATTCCAAACGGTACTCGAACCACTCCTCTTCCGACCTGAAGCCGATCAAGACTCCCGCTGGCCTTCCGTGCCGGGTGA
>JAMQPJ010000184.1 GCA_023717585.1 Thermoanaerobaculia bacterium | reverse complement strand
CCTGATCCTGCCCGAGCTCTTCCTGACGGCGGCGGCCCTCGTCGTCCTCCTCTGGGCGACGGCCGTGAGCCGCGAGGGAGAACGCGGTCTTGCGTTCTTCTCGATCGGCGCGCTCGCCGTGACGGGGCTTCTGCTCTTCGTCTCCGCGCGGATGGCTGGAGCGCTGCCCAACAGCGGGTTCGGCGGCATGTTCGTGATGGACCGCTTCGGCCTGTATTTCAAGGCGATCCTGATCCTCGTGTCGATCGTCACGATCCTGTTCTCGCTGCGCTTCATCGGCGCCGCGTCCTATCCGGGCGGCGAGTACTACGGCCTTCTCCTCTTCGCGACGGTCGGCATGCTCTTCATGGCGTCGGGAACGCACCTGGCGTCGATCGTCGTGGCGCTCGAGCTGATGGCGCTCTCGCAGTACGTCCTCGCGGGCTACTTCAAGCGCGAGACGAAGTCCCTCGAAGCCGCCGCGAAGTACTTCGTTCTCGGGGCGTTCTCGTCGGGCGTCCTCCTGTACGGCGTCTCCCTCGTCTACGGCGCCGCGGGAACCCTCTCTCTGGCGGGCATCGCCACGGCGTTCGCGGCGCCGAAACCGCCCGCCTTTCTCGTCGTCGGAATCATCTTCGTGGCCTGCGGGATGTTCTTCAAGATCGCGTCCGCGCCCTTCCACGTGTGGGCGCCCGACGTGTACGAGGGCGCGCCGACGCCGATCTCCGCGTTCTTCGCGGTCGGACCGAAGCTCGCGGCCTACGCGATCTTCGCCCGCATCTTCTTCGTGGGGTTCGGTCCGCGCGCCGGCGACTGGACGGCGATAGTCGCGGCGTCCGCGGCCCTCACGATGGTCGTCGGGAACGTGGGGGCCCTCATGCAGACGAACGTGAAGCGGCTGCTCGGGTATTCGTCGATCGGGCACGCGGGCTATGCGCTGCTCGGCCTCCTCGCGTACGGAGACGCGAGCGGGATCGGCCTCTGGTCGATCCTCGTCTATCTTCTCGCGTACGCCTTCATGAACCTCGGCGCCTTCGGGCTCGTGATCCTCCTCGAGGCGAAGGGCTATGCCGGCGAGAGCGTGGACGACTTCAACGGGCTCGCGCGCAAGAACCCGTGGCTGGCCGCGGCGATGCTCGTCTTCCTGCTGTCGCTCGCCGGAATCCCGCCGACGGCCGGTTTCGTGGGCAAGTACTTCCTGTTCTCGGCCGCCATGAAGGCCGGGTATTTCTGGCTCGCGCTTCTCGCGGTGCTCATGTCGGCCGTGTCGCTCTTCTATTACTTCCGGATCGCGCGCGCGATGTACCTCGTGGACGGCGAAGGGACGCTCCACTGGCGCGAGGAGCCCGCCGTGACGGCGGCCATCGCGCTCTGCGCGGCCGGCACGCTGGCGATGGGAATACTGCCCGGGCCCTTCGTACAGTTCGCCCGGACCTGTCTCCTGCCTTTCGGGCCTTGAGCGACCACCGGCCCGACGATCAGCCCGACGACCGCCTGCCCGGCAGTCCGGAATCCCGCCGATTTTTCGGCGACGTGCTGACGTTCGGATGGGTTCTCCCGGGCGCGATCGCGGCCGGGGCGGGCCTCGGGTACCTGGGCGACCGGCTCTTCGGCATCTTCCCGATCCTGACGGCCGCGCTCGGATTCCTCGGCCTCGTGGCGGGTCTTCGGCAGATCTACCGCGAGTCCGTGGCGCTTTCGGACGAGGGCCGGGGCACACGGAAATGACGCGGAAGTGACTCGAAGGTGACGGAAGGTACCGAGGAGGCCGTTCTCGCCGCGCCGCCAGTCAATCGGCGTCTGTTTCGGCTGGCGACGATTCTGGGTCTGCTCGGGGCCACGGCCCTGGCTGCCTGCGGCCTGTTTCAGGCCGCACTCGCCTTGACTCTCGGGGCCGCCGTGGCTATCGTCTCGGCGCTCTGGCTGTCGGATCTCGTCGGTCGCTTCAAGGCGCCCGAAAAGGTTGCGCCAGCCCGATTTGACTGGAAATTCGGGCTTAAGGCCGTTCTCCGGTACGCCTTCGTCGGTCTCGCTCTGTGGGGGGGGCTGCGGATGCTACCGGCCGACGTCCGGTGGGTGGTCGTGGGCCTCTCGACGGTGGTCGCCGCGGTGGTGATCGACGGGCTCCTCGAACTCCTGACCGGCCGGCGGAGCAGGACGGGTTCGGCCCAGTGAGGGCGGCGACGACGTGCACCACGAACATTCGATCTTCTTCGGGCTCTTCAACGCCCTCCTGACCCGCCTGTTCGGCCCCGTCGAAAACGCCCCGTCCTGGTGGCGGGACGGCGTCGCGCTCGGAAGCTTCCACGTGGGCGGCATTGCGCCACGGGGAGAGCACGGCGAGCTCCTCGGCTGGATTCCGGATCACATCGCGATGGCGCTCGTCGTCTTCCTTTTCTGCGCCGCGTTCTCCTTCTTCGTGTCGCGGGGCTATCGCAAGGGTGCTCCCGGCGGCGCGCAGAACGTCCTCGAGGTCTTCGTGGATTTTCTCCGCGACCTCATCAAGGAGAACATCCCGCATCACGGCGAGAAGTACCTGCCGATCGCCGGGACGTTCTTCTTCTTCATCTTCCTGTGCAACTTCTGCGGGCTTTTCTTCTTCCTGCAGCCCCCGACGGCGAACCTGAACGTGACGTTCGCGCTGTCGATCACGTGCTTTTTCCTCTACAACGCCGCCGGGGTCAAGGCCCACGGGCTCCTCGGCTACCTCAAGCATTTCCTCGGCCCGATGCTCGTGCTCGCGCCGCTCATGTTCCTCATCGAGATGATCGGGAACTTCGCGCGCGCGCTGTCGCTCTCGATGCGTCTCTACGGAAACATCTTCGGCGAGCACACCGCCGGCAGCATCTTCGCGGGCCTCGTCCCGATCGTCGTTCCGTGGCCCATGATGGCGCTCGGAATCTTCACGGCGCTCCTGCAGGCCTACGTCTTCACGCTCCTGACCACCGTTTACCTGGGCGGAGCCACCGCCCACGAGCATTGAGAATTCAAGAGAGCACGAAACCGAATTTTTCGATCATGAAAGGAGCTCCCGACATGTTGAAGAGAATCCTCCCGGCCGGCGCCCTCACGGCGCTCGCCCTCCTGCTTCCGAATCTCGCCCTCGCCGAGGACGCCGTGAAGTCCGGCGGCGGCGCCGGGTGGGGCCACCTCTCCGCGGCGATCGCGATCGGGCTCGCGGCCTTCGGCGGCGCTCTGTCGCAAGGCCGCACGGCCGTCGCGGCCTGCGAGGGAATTGCGCGGAATCCCGGCGCGGGCGCCTCGATTCGGGCAATGGCATTCCTGGCACTCGTCCTGATCGAGTCCCTCGTGATCTACGCCCTGGTCATCGCCTTCGTCATCAACGGCAAGTAAGTTCTTTTTTCTCAGAGAGTTGGGTGGCCCCGGTCGACCGG
>JAMQPJ010000158.1 GCA_023717585.1 Thermoanaerobaculia bacterium | reverse complement strand
TGGGGGCGGCTTTGGGGCGGCGCCCCGGGGCCGGCGCGGCGCACGCCGATCTGCCTCGTCGAGCGGCGCGACCTCGACGAGTGGTCCTCTCTCGCCGCGCAGGTTCCCGCGCGAGAGCCCTCCGGGAGAGCGCTCGAGGTCCAGGAAGCGCTCGTCCGGAAAGGCGCGATGTTCTTCCAGGAGCTCGCGCGCGCGGCGCAGCTTCCGCCGACGTTCGTCGAGGAAGGTTTGAGCGAGCTGATCGCGCTCGGGCGCGTGACGTGCGACTCGTTCAGCGGGCTTCGATGGTTGATCGTCCCCGCGTCGAGACGAAAGACCGCCGTTCTCTCGACCGGGCGCTGGAGCCTCCTGCCGCGCGAAGCGTCGACTCCCCCGTCGGCCGAGTTCGTGGCCCGCCGCCTCCTGCAGCGCACGGGCGTCGTCTTCCGCAAGACGCTCGCGAGGGAGAAACAGCCGCTCCCCTTCCGCGACGTCGCGCGCGTCCTGCGCACGCTGGAGGCGCGCGGCGAGGTGCGCGGCGGACGCTTCGTCGCCGGGTTCGACGGCGAGCAGTACGCGCTGCCCGAAGCCGTCGCGCTGCTGCGGGTCGTCCGGAAGCGCATGAGTCAGGCCGGCGACCTTCCGGCCGTCCTCGTCTCGGCGGCCGATCCCCTGAACTTCCAGGGAATCCTCACGCCCGACGAGAAGATCGCTCCGGCGGCTCGGCAGCAGCTGCGGGTGGCGTAGCGCGACGCCCGGCCGCACTCACCGTCACCACCCGATCCCGTAGTCCTCCCCGTGATCGCTCGAGCCGCCCCACATCGTGCCGTGCTCGCGGTCGAGGTAGATCGCGTTGATGGGACCGGAGGTCTTCGCGTGCGGCTCGAGCTTGTAGCCCATCTTCGTCAGCTCGCCGCGCACCCAGAGAGGGAGCGAGGCGTGGATCATCATGGCGCCCGGGCGCGACTCGTGGGCGCCGAACGAGCTGCGCATCTGGTAGCTGTTGATGTTCGCGGCTTCCGTGGCTTCCTGGACCGTCATCCCGAACTCCACGACGTTCAGGAAGAACTGGAGGAGGTTCTGGTCCTGGGAGTCGCCGCCCTGTACGGAGAAGCACAGGTACGGCCTGCCGTCCTTCAGAGCGATCGTCGGCGTGAGCGTCACGCGCGGGTGTTTTCCGGGCTCGAGCACGTTGAACGGGTTCTCCGCGCGGTCGAGGACGAAGCTCTGCATGCGCTGGCTCATGCCGATGCCGGTCTTCCCCGCGATCACCGCGGGGAGCCAGCCCCCCGACGGCGTGATCGAGACGACCCATCCCTCCGCATCCGCCGCCTCGACGGACGTCGTGCCCGAGAAGAAAGAGTCGGAGAAGAAAGGAGATTCTTCGAAAGTGGATGCGGGTGCGGGAGACGGCGAGAGCGCCGAGACGGGCGCGTCCTGGTTGGCGACCTGCGGGCCGCGCGGCTTCGCCGCGCCGTTCCTCCACCTTTCTAAGAAATCCGAGTACGGATTCTTTTCCCCCTGGAACGGATAGGGATCGCCCGGCTTCACGTTGGGATCGTTT
>JAMQPJ010000157.1 GCA_023717585.1 Thermoanaerobaculia bacterium | reverse complement strand
GTTCGACGGGCTGCCCTCCACCCGCTCCACGAAGAGGGCGCCTATGCCCTGCAGGGCACAGGCGCCCTCTTCGTGGAGCGGGTGGAGGGCAGCCCGTCGAACGTCGTGGGGCTTCCCGTGCGGCTCCTCTACCGGCTCGCGTCGGAGCTCGGCGTGGATCTCGCCCGCGCCGTCGAGCCCTGATCGCGGTCAGACCCTGATTGCGGGAACCTCGCCGGACGCGTCGCGCGCCGCCGCGCGGGCGAGCTGGAGAACGCCGGCGAAGACCCGGTTCCCTGTGAGTGTCGCCGCGCCGGCACGCACCTTGAACGGGCGGGCGACGGGCCCCTTTCCCTCCCGCCACGGCTGAAACGTCTCGCCGAGCCGCGCTACCTTCAGCTTGCAGGCCTCGAGATCGGCCTCCACGAGAAGAGCGAGGAATTCGTCGTCCTCCCACCGGAACAGAAAATCCGTCAGGCGAAGGTTCGCCTGGAGCGTGTTCGCGACCGTTCGCACGACGCCGTCCACGGTGGCGGCCTCTTCCTCGCGCACGAAGGAATCCCAGCTCGTGAGGACGACCGACAGCACGGACAGGGTCACCTTGTGGCGCTTCGCACGCTCGAGCTCCCGCTCGATGATCTCGTCGAAAAAGGCGCGGCTGTAAGCGCCCGACCTGGGATCCCGGATGAGAAGCGGGAGGATCATGGGCGAATCCTATCCCGGCCGGGCCCGCCCCGGCCCCCGAGGTTTCCTCGCCGCCCGGTCTGTCGTAGTCTGGTCCGGCATGACGAGTTCGACGCCCGAGTCCGTTCCGCTCGCCGATTTCGTCGCCGCAGCCCGCGGAACGGTCCCGGCCGATCTCGTCCTCCGGAACGCCCGGATCGTGAACGTGCTCACGGGCGAGATCCACGACGGGACCGTGGGAGTGAAAGGCGACCGGATTCTCGGCTTCGGCGACTACCGCGCGGCGCGGAGGGACGACGAAATCGACCTCGAGGGCGCCTATGTCGCTCCGGCGCTCTGGGACGCGCACCTTCACATCGAATCCACGATGACGACGCCCCGCACGTTCGCGAGGCTCGCGGCCGCGCACGGGACGGCGGCCGCGGTCACGGACCCGCACGAGATCGCGAACGTCCGCGGCGTTCCCGGGATCCGGGCGTTTCTCGAGGCTTCGGCGGGCCTTCCGGTCGACGTGTTCGTCATGCTGCCGTCGTGCGTGCCGTCCACGCATCTCGAAACGGCGGGAGCCGTGCTCTCGGCGTCCGACCTCGCTCCACTCTATGACCTGCCGAAGGTCCTCGGCCTGGCCGAGATGATGAACGTGCCCGGGTTTCTCTTCGGGGATCCGGGTGTCGCCTCGAAGGTCGAGGACGCGCGCCGCCGCGGCGTCCCGATCGACGGTCATTCGCCGCTCCTCTCCGGGCTCGACCTGAACGCGTACATAGGCGCCGGCATGCGGTCCGACCACGAGTGCCTCTCGCGCGCCGAGGCGCACGAGAAGGTCCGGCGCGGAATGTCGATCTGGATCCGCGAGGGGACGGCCGCGAAGAACCTCGACGACCTTCTTCCGCTCGTGACGGCCGCCAACTCCGAGCGCTTCGCGTTCGCGACGGACGACCGCCACCCGTGGGATCTCCTCGCGCACGGCCATCTGGACCACCACGTCAGGCGGGCCATCGCCCTCGGCCTCGACCCCGTGATCGCGATCCGCCTCGCGTCGTGGTCCTGCGCGCGGCACTACGGCTTCACCGACCGCGGCGCCGTGGCCCCCGGCTTCCGCGCCGATCTCCTGACGTTCGAGCGGCTCGACGACTTCCGGCCCGATCTCGTGGTGCTCGGCGGCCGGCGCGTCGCGAGGGGCGGACGGCTGCTCGAGGAGGTTCCGGGGGCCCCGATGGAACAGGGACCGGGTTTCCGCGTCGACGGCTTCGACGCCTCGCGCCTCCGCGTTCCGGCCGGCGCGGGCGCCTCGCTGCGCGTCATCGAGGTGCGCGCCGGCTCCCTCGCGACCGGCGCGTCGCTTCAGCAGGCGCGCGTCGTCCTTGGCGGGGCGGGAGCCGACGTCTCGCGCGACCTCCTGAAGCTCGCGGTCGTCGAGCGGCATCGCGGCACGGGAAACGTCGGCGTCGCCTTCGCGCGCGGCTTCGGCCTCGAGAAGGGCGCCATCGCGTCGTCGGTCGCGCACGACTCGCACAACGTCGTGGTCGTCGGCGCGGACGACGCGTCGATGGAGACGGCCGTCCGGCGGGTCGCGGCGATCGGCGGCGGAATCGTCGTCGCGGACGGCGCGCAAGCTCTCGCCGACGTCCCGTTGCCGGTCGCCGGGCTTATGTCGAACTCGCCCATGGCCGACGTGGATGCCCTCGAGCGGCGCGCGAACGAGGCCGCGCGGGCGCTCGGCGGGACGATGGATCACCCGTTCATGACGCTCGCGTTTCTCGCCTTGCCCGTCATCCCGGAGCTCAAGCTCACGGACAGGGGCCTCGTGGACGTCCTCAAGTTCGACTTCGTGAGCGCCGTCGCGTGATCGTCGACTGCGGCATCTACGACGCGGGCATCCGCCGTCCCGGCACGTTCTCGTTCGAGCAGGCATTCGAAGCCTCGAAAAGCGCGGGAACTTACGTGTGGCTGGGCCTCTACGAGCCGACGGAAGAGGAATTCGCGATGGTGAGGTCCGCGTTCGAGCTCCACGAGCTCGCCGTCGAGGACGCGCTGAAGGCCCACCAGCGCCCGAAGCTCGAGGTGTACGACGACACGCTCTTCGTCGTGATCAAGACGGCGCGTTACGGCGACCGCGAGGAGGCCGTGACGCTCGGCGAGATCCTGCTTTTCGTCGGGGCGAACTTCGTCGTCGTCGTGCGGCACGGCGAGGGGAGCCCGCTCATCGAG
>JAMQPJ010000130.1 GCA_023717585.1 Thermoanaerobaculia bacterium | reverse complement strand
GTTCGACTTCCAGAGCGCGGCGTCTAGCGCCGCGACGCCCCTTCCGTCGAGCCGGGCCAGCAGGAGCCGGACCGCGAGCGGGATCGGCGCGAGGGCCGCGTGGTTCGCGGCGTCGTACTGGCTGAACAGGAGGGTCCTGCCGTCCGAGGTCCGCTCGAACGCGAACGCCGGAAACCGCGCGGCCTCCGCCGCGGAGAGCTCGTGCCGCGGAAGGACCTTGTACGTCCAGGAGGTGAGGGATTCCGGCTGGAGCACCGCGATCCCGTTCACCGCGAAGCCGAGGACGAAGAGCGCCCGGAAAACGAGAGGAGGCGCGGGCGCGCACGCCGCGAGGGCGGCCAGGACCGGAACGCCGGGCAGGAGGAGCCTCGGTCCCCAGCCGAATGTCCCGTCCCACGCCCACCAGGCCGCCGCCGAGACGAGAAGAAATCCACAGAAGGCCGTGAGAACGACGATCGCGGACCGCTGCTCGACCCTCGCATGGGCGCCCTGACCGCGAAAGAGGGCGATGGCGCCGGCGACCGAGAGCAGGGCGAGCGGGAAATAGAGAAAGAGCCCCTTGTTCGGCCCGATCGTGAGCCGCCAGAGACCGTCGACGACCGGATGTCCGAACTGCTCCCCCGCGTACGAAGCGAACGGCCGGCCGAAGCGGACCCTTTCCAGGACGAGCCAGAGCGCGGCGGGCGGAACGATGCCCGCGAACGCCGCGGCGAGCCGGCCCTTTCGCCCCGAGGGCTCGCCGCCCAGCGCGATCAAGGAGACGACGAGGGGAATCAGGACCACGAGGAGCGACTTCGTCAGGAGCCCGAAACCCGCGAGGAATCCTGCCAGCGCCGCGAGCGCCATCCCGCGGCGCAAGGATTCCCCGGGACGGCCCGAAAGGAGAGCGCACGCGAGCGCGGACCCGGAAACGGCGGCCTGGAGCGGCTCCGAGAAATCGAGGGCGACGTACGCCCAGAGAGGCGATGCCAGGGCGGTCGCGAGGGCGGCTCGGCCCGCAGCTCTCTCGCCTCGACCCTCGCCTCGTCTTTCGCCTCCTCTCTCGCCTCCTCTCTCGCCTCCCCCCGCGTCTTCCGAGAGGGCCCGCGCCAGGAGGCCGGCCGCGAAGGCGGCGAGAACGACGAGCAGAATCTGTTCGAGGACGAAGAGCGACTGGGACGCTCCCGCGCCGAACGCGCGTTCGAAGGCGCCCGCGCAGGATGCCGGCAGTGCGAGGACGAACGACGCACCCATTCCGTAGCGCGAGACCGCGTCCCCGCCGGGTCGCGGAACGTCGATCGCCTGGCCGCGCGCGATCCCGATCTCGCCCAGCGTGACCATCGAGACCGCGGTGCGCACCATGATCCGACCGTCCGTGCCCAGGCCGAAAACGCGTTCGTCGGCGGTCAGGGCGAGGACGGCGCCGGCCAGGAGCAGAGCGGCCGCGAGCGGGCCGGGACGCTTCACGGCTCCTTCCGGCCGAGCTGCTCGGCGGGGACCTGGATCTTCCGGAGCGTCGGGGGCCAATCGGACATCGGCGACCCGGAGAGGCGCACGTATTCCCGGCGCGGGCTCACGGAGAGCACCTGCCCGAGCACCTGCCGGGCGCGCGCCTCGTTGCCAGCGTCGCGCGCGGCGAGCGCAAGGACCATCCCGAAGTCGGGCGAGGCCTTCTGGTCCGGCCGGAGCGACGCGACGAAATCCGCGAGCGTCTCGCGCCGTCCCGCCATGCGATACGCCTCGGCGAGCGTCGCGGCCGTCTGCCGCGACGGGACGCGCCGGTACAGCTCCTCCGCGAACGCGACGGCGCGGTCGCCGCGCCCCATGTCCTGCGCGCGGAGCGTCTGGTCGTAGAGGCAGTCGACGAAAGCGAGCACGGTGTCCGTCTGTCCGGCGCTCCGCGTGAGCGACATGCCGAGATGCGGCCAGCGAAACGGCGACGTCAGAAACACGAGCGCGCTGGGAGGGATCGCCCGCTCGGGCGGCACCGCCATCTCGAAGCCTGGGCGATCCGTCCGCCACGGAGGCGTCTTCAGCGCGCCGAGAACGTCGCCCCCCGCGAACCGGCGCGCGAGGAGCCACGCCGTGACCTTGATCGGCGACAGCTCCGCGTGGTTCGCGACGTCGAACCACTGGCCGAGACGCGGCGCCTCACCCTCGGCGCGCAGGACGGCGTACGAGGCATAGTTCCGCGTTTCGGCCTCGGTGAGGGGCTTCTGGGGAAGAACCATGTAGTACCAGGTCGTCGGGCCGTCGGGCTGCAGAACGCCGAGCGCGTTCACGGCCACCCCCAACCCGAAGAGGACCGTGAAGGCCGCCGCCGGCCGCGCCGGCGCCGCGACGGCCGCTGCAGCCGCGAGGAGCGGGACGACCGGCATGAGGAGGCGCGGCCCCCATCCCGATGCGCCGTCCCACGACCACCACGCGGCCGTCGTCAGGAGAAGGAACGCCGTGAACCCTGCGAGGGCGAGCCCGAGAACCCGCCGTGTCTTCGCGAGGCGGGCGAGGCCCCACGTCCCGAGGAGCGCCAGCGGGAAATAGAGGAAGAGCCCCTTGTTGGGACCGACCGTCAGGCGCCAGAGGCCGTCGAGCGGGTCATGGCTGAAAGGCTCCCCGGCGTACGAGGCGAAAGGTCGTCCGAAGCGCACGGTCTCGAACGCGAGCCAGATCGCCGCGAACGGCGCGGCGCCCGCGAGGAACGCCAGCGCGCGCGCGCCGCGCTTCTCGCGCGGCGCCTCGAGGACGGCGACCGCGAGGACGATGGGCAGAAGGACGATGAAGACGGACTTCGTGAGGAGCGCGAAACCCGCGAGCGCACCGGCCCCGGCCGCGAGGGCACCCGGGCGCCGCGCTCCGGGACCGCCCGCGAGCGCCGCGCACGCGAACGCGCCGCCGACGCAGGCAGCCTGGAGCGGCTCGGACCAGTCCGACGACACGTAAGCCCACAGCGGCGAGGCGAGCGCCGTCGCGAGCACGGCACGACGCACGCCCTTGGCGGGCGTCCCGCACGCGCGGGCCAGCAGGCCGGCCGCGAGGGCCGCGAGGAGTACGAGAAAAACCTGCTCGAGGACGAAGAGCGTCTGCGACGCCCCGGTTCCGAAGGCGTTCTCGAAGGCGCCCGAGACGGCCGCGACCGGCGCGCGGACGAACGACGGCCCCATTCCGTAGCGGGTCACGGCGTCGCCCGCGGGCCTCAGGATGTCGACCGGATGGCCGAGCGCGATGCCGATCTCGGAGAGAGCGGCCATCGCGTACGCGGTGCGCGTCATGATCTGGCCGTCCGTCACGAGGCCGAAGACCCGTTCGTCCGCCGTCAGCGCGAGGACGAGGGCCGAGAGGCCGAGCGCGAAGAGGAAGGGTCGGCGTTCGGCGAGCACGACCATGAACGCTAGATCGTCACCTGGATCGGGAGGATGACCGTCTGGAGCCCCTCGAACTGGAGGCGGCGCTGCACGGCGAACGGCGTCTGGTTGTGGAGAAGCCGGTTCGCGAGGTTCTCGTTCGGGAAGATCAGTTTCGACGTGAAGAAGACCGGACGGTCGTACTTCTCCTTCACCTTGTGGCAGAGCTCGACGATCTCGTCGAGGAGGTCCGTTCCGACCGCCGAATAGTGCTCGGCGTGCATGCCGAGGCCCTCGGCGAATTCCGTGTACCGGTTGAGATCCTGCTCCGTCTCCTTCTGGAGGTTCTCGACCTCGCTCGCGCCCTTGAACTTGGCCGAGTCGAGGACGCCCACCGAAAGGAAGATGGCGTTCGTGAAGTAGCGCGGGAAGTACTTCTGGACCTGCAGGAGCGAGTGGATCCCCAGCCCGTTGAAGCCCGAGACGAGGAAGACCGCCGTCGGCGTGTTACGCGGAACGGGCGCGCCGGCCACCCTGAGGACGCCCGAATCGCTTGGCTTCTGCTTGGGCAGCGTCGTCAGGACGTCGTCCGCGCGCTTCATGAGGAGACGGACCGAGTTGTAGTGCCTGCGGCACAGCACGCAGAGGGCGATGAACGAACCGGTGATGACGACCGTCACCCAGCCGCCCTCGCGGAACTTCAGCGTGACCGTGACGAGGAGGATCGACGAAGTGAGGAGCAGGCCGAACCCGCTGATCGCGAAGCGCCGCCCCCACGAGGGCTCCCTCTGGCGCGCCTGCCACCAGTGCACGCACATCCCGAGCTGCGACAGGCTGAACGTCAGGAAGACGTTGATCGAGTACATGACGACGATCACGCTCACGACGCCGCCCGTGAACAGGAGCATTCCGATCGCCGAAAGGCCCATCACGAGGATGCCGTTCTGCGTCACGAGGCGTTCGGAGAGAAGGCTGAACCGGTGTGGGACCCACGAGTCGATCGCCATGTTCGCGAGAACGCGGGGACCGTCGAGGAAACCGGCCTGCGCGGCGACGAAGAGGAGCGCGCCCTCGGAGATGAGCGTGACGAGGGCAAAGCCCGCGGCGGCCGTTCCCGGCCCGAGTGCCTCACGGCCGAGCTTGTTCGCGAGGACGGCGTTTAGCGTCTGTCCCTCGACGGCGTGGACGTCCGCGAGCAGGTAACAGAGGAGAAGGCCTCCCGCCGTCACGGAGAGCGAGATGGCCATGTAGAGCATCGTCCGTTTGCCGGTTTTCACGCGCGGTTCACGCAGGATCTGCAGTCCGTTCGAGACCGCCTCGATGCCCGTGTACGTGCCGCCGCCCATCGAGAAGGCCTTGAGGAGGAGCGCGATCATCCCCAGCCCTCCGAGCGCGGACCAGGTGTCGCGCGTTTCGCGCACCGTGTCGACTGCGAGCCGCGGGATCTCCGCCGTGTGGCGCCCGATGCCGAACGCGAGGAGCGCCGCGTGCGTCGCGAGGAACACGAGGAAGATCGGCAGGAGAACCTGGACCGACTCCTTCATGCCGCGCAGGTTGAGAACGATGAGGAACACGACGACGACGACCGACACGGCGAGGCGGGTCGACGGCGTCACGCCGCGCGCGACCGGCTCGGAGGAGAGGGCCGCGACGCCGGCAGCGACGGACATCGCGACCGTCAGCGCGTAGTCCACGACGAGTGCCGCACCCGACACGAGGCCCGCGCCCTCCCCGAGAAGGCGCGTCGCGACGAGGTATCCGCCGCCGCCGGTCGGGAAGAACTCGATGATCTGCGAATAGGAAGCGGAGATGACGATGATCGTCACGGCGGTCGCCGCGGCGAGAAAGATCGCCAGGTGGGTGTGTGTCCCGAGCGCGCGGAAGGCCTCTTCCGGGCCGTAGCACGACGAGGAGAGCCCGTCGGCTCCGAGCCCCACCCACGCGAGGAACGCGGCCAGCGAAAGCTGGTGAAAAACGCGGGGGTCGAGAGGGTCGCGGCTCTTGCCGAGAAAGAACCTCTTTGTGAGTTCTCGGAAAGGCACGACCCGATCGAGTATATCGAACCGGCCGGAATGTCATTCGGACGCTACAATCGGGCTGGATGACCGCCCCTGCGGGGAAATTCTCCGACCACCTGACCGACGTTTTCTTCACCGACCTGAAGCTCCCGCACGCCGTGAGCGCGGGCATCGCGGGCTGCGGCTTCATCCGGACGACGCCCATCCAGGCCGCGACGCTCCCCATCCTCCTCGCCGGACAGGACGTCGCCGCACAGGCCCAGACAGGCACCGGCAAGACGGCTGCCTACCTCATCGCGATCTTCACGCGCTTCGTTCGGACGAAGCGCCACAAGGCGTCACCGAACCCGCGTGCCCTCATCGTGGCCCCGACGCGCGAGCTGGCCGTGCAGATCCAGGAGGACGCCCGGGCGCTCGGGCACTTCCTCAAGCCCCGCATCGTGACCGTCTTCGGCGGCATCGACTACGGCCGCCAGCGCGACCAGCTGCGCGCGGGCTGCGACCTCCTCATCGGGACGCCGGGGCGACTGCTGGACTACGAGCAGCAGGGCGCGACGTCGTTCGGCGAGGTGGAATCGCTCGTCGTCGACGAGGCGGACCGCCTCTTCGACCTCGGTTTCATCAAGGATCTCCGGCGCATCCTGCGCCGCTGCCCGCCGCCCGGCCGCCGCCACTCGATGCTCTTCTCCGCCACGCTCTCTCTCCGCGTGATGGAGCTGGCGTACGAGCACCTCAACGACGCGCGGAAAATCGAGATCCGGCCCGAGCAGATCACGGCCGACCGCGTGACGCAGGTCCTCTACCACGTCTCGCAACGCGAGAAGATTCCCCTCCTGCTCAACCTCCTGCGCCGCGAGGGCGTCGACCGCACGATGCTCTTCGTCAACACGAAGCGCTTCGCCGAGCGCCTCGTCTCGAACCTCGAGAGGCACGGCTTCAAGATCGGCGCGCTCACCGGAGACATCCCGCAGCCGCGGCGCCTCAAGATCCTCCAGGACTTCAAGAACGGCACCCTCCCCCTCCTCGTGGCGACCGATGTCGCGTCCCGCGGGCTTCATATCGACGGCGTCACGCACGTCATCAACGTGGATCTTCCCCAGGATCCCGAGGACTACGTCCACCGGATCGGGCGAACGGCGCGCGCCGGGCAGGCAGGCAAGGCGATCTCGCTCGCGGACGAGGACTACGTGTTCTCGCTGGACGCGATCCAGCGCCTCATCGGCATGAAGATCCCGGTCGAGTTCGCCGACGACAAGCTCTTCGCCGCGGCGAAACCCGCGCCCCCCGTGAAGCCAGCGGCGCCGAGGAGCCTTCCAAAGGAAGAGAAGACGGCGCCTCAGGCGCCGGAGATTTCTTCGAAGGTGGAAGAGGCGGCGGCGACGCTACCCGCCCGGCCGCGCGCGACGGCGGCGCCGGAGCCCGAACGCGTCACGGAGCGCGAGCCGGCCGCTGCGGCCCCGTCGGCTTTCGAAGAAACCCCCGTCTCTCTCGCTTCTCCCGTCTCTTCATTAGCAGAATCTCCTTCCGAATCTCCCTCCGCAGAACCCCCTCTTCTTACCGCGGACTTCTGGACGCGCGAGGCGTTCGGTCTCGCGGTGCCGCAGGGCGGATTCGGGGACGAGCCCCTGGAACCTCCGATCCCGCCCCCGGATCTCGGCGCGCCAAAGCGCCGCAGACGCCGCCGCGGGCGGCGTGTGGCGGGCCGCGTCGAAGCGGGCGCGCCGGCCTGAGCCCTGCCGATGCCGTACGCGAGTTTCGGCGGGCACCGCTTCTACTACGAAGTCGGCGGCGAGGGCGAGACCGTGCTGCTCCTGCATGGCTCGTTCGCCGATGCGGATCTCCTCGAGGCGCCGGCCACCGCGGTCTCTTCAGGCTTCCGCGCGCTGCGTTTCGATCGAAGGGGCCACGGGCGCTCGAGCGACGCGCCAGGACCGCTGTCGCTCGCGGACGAGGCGGCGGAGATTGCGGCCCTTCTCGACTGGTTCTCGACCGAGAAAGCACATCTGCTCGCTCACGACGACGGCGCCGAAGTCGCGATCCAGTTCGCGCTCGACTTCCCGGCCCGGACGCTCTCCCTCGCACTCCTCGCGCCCACGCTGGAAGGTTTTCCGTGGAAGGACGAGACGCTCGCGGCGCGGCGCGCCCTTCTCTCGGCTTTCGCGCGTTCGCCGAGGGCGGCGATCGAGGAAAAATGGCTCCCGTCGCCGGCGTTCGACGTGGCGCGCGCGCTGGAAGGGCCCTTCGAGCGTCTTCAGGCCCTGTACGGCCGGGCACGCGTCGCGGGCGGATCGCTCGCGCGGCCCGCGCACTCCGGGCCGACGCAGGCCGGGAGGTTGGGCGAGATTCGCGCGCGCACCCTCGTCCTCGTGGGCGAGAGGGAAGATCCCGAGCGGCTGCGCTGCGCGGCCGCGATCGTCCAGGGCATTCACGGGGCGGAAGGGACGACGTTTGCCGGCGCGTCGCGTTTCCTCCACATCGAGGACCCGCGCCACGTCATGCGGCGGCTGACGGACTTCTACATTCC
>JAMQPJ010000563.1 GCA_023717585.1 Thermoanaerobaculia bacterium | reverse complement strand
GTTTTACGCCGAGGCGCGAAAGGCGACGGACCGGCGCGAGCGAACGCGGCTCCTGGGCGCGCTCGGCCTGTTCCGGGACCCGTCAGTCGTGCTTACCGCGCTCAGAGTGACGCTCGCGGAGGAGTTCGACGCGCGCGAGTCCATCGTCATTCTGCGAGAGGTGGCGTCGAATCGCGAGACGCGTCCCGAGGCGTGGGCGTTTCTGAAGGCGAACTTCGACCTGCTCACCTCGCGGCTCCCGCGGGAGTCGCCGGCCCGCTTCCCGGGACTCGCCGCGGGCTTCAGCGACACCGAGCGCCGGGCCGACGTCGAGGCGTTCTTCAGGGACAAGGCGCCGAAGTACATGGGCGGTCCCCGGTATCTCGCGCAGGCGCTTGAGCAGATCCATCTTCGCGCCGCGTTCAAGACCGCCCAGCAGGAGAGCGTGAGCGACTTCCTGAAGAGCTATGAGGCCAGGCCGACGATCGACGTGCGGCCTCAGCCGGGACTGTAGGAGGCCGCCGGGATCACCTTTCGTTCGGGACGGTCGCGAACGTCCGGATCAGCGCCACCGTCCAGCCGAGCGAAAACACGAGATACGACACGAGCGCAGGCAGGAAGTAGTTCGTGGCGAGGCCTCCGCCGCGGCTCGCGAGGGACGCCAGCTCGAAAACGACGATGAGGAGCAGCACCGTCGCGGACGCGAAGACGTCGAAATACGACGCAAGCCGATCGATGGTCTCCTCGCGTCTCCCCGGCGCGAGCCAGTAGCTCTTGTTCGGAAGGTTGATCAGCCCGGCCGGAGTGAACCTCAGGAGCCAGGGGATCGCGATGAAAAGCGCCGCGAGCCCCAGGATCACCGCGACCTGCAGCGCGAAGAACTCGTCACGGGAGGACCAGGCGTTCGCGTGGCCGGCCGCGTCGAAGTGCGACGGGACGCGTTCCGGCGCCGAATTCCACTGCAACGCGGCCGCGACGAGGGACACGAGGACGAGGCCCAGGAGGAAAAGACGGCTTCGGCGCATGTCGCGATACTCCGGATCGGTCAGGTATCCGGCGGGCCGGAACCGCCACCGGTTTTTCGCCAGGTCGCGATGGCGAGGGCGAGGGAAAGCACGCCGATGCCGAGAAAGGTCACATTGAGCGGCTTCCCGTCGACGACGGATATCGTCCCTGCGAAGAGAAACAGCGCGGCGCCGAGCGCGAACGAGAGCGGGACCATCTTCGTCATGCGTCAGCCTCCTAGGGAGGATACGTCGGCGCCCACACGAACGCGCGGGCGAGCGTTCTGAAGCGGCCGTCCGCGGCGCGAAAGACGACGCGGAGGTCGTGCCGCCCGTCGTCGCCGGGGAGCATCGGAAAGTCGGCCGCGTAGCCGGCTTCCGCGCAGCTTCCGAGCGCGGGAAGAGCGGCGGCGACGTCGGGTCGCGGAGCCCGCGCGAAAGACGCGCGCGCGCGCCTGTCGCGGTCGATCCGGATTTCGACGATTTCGGCGGGGGCGGCGGGGGCTCCCGGCGCCCCAGACGTCTGGCTCCAGCCGCGCACGGAAAGGACGCCATGGACAACCTGCCCTTCAGCGGGCTCGTCGATCGCAGCGGGGAAATCCGATTCCTCGAAATGCCCGATCGACGGGGACGAAGCGGCATGCTCCAGAAAGAGGCGCACGTTCCTTTCCGTGGCCCCGTCCGCGGAGCGGCTGAGAGAAAAGAGCCAGTCGTCCCCTCCCCGGTGGTCGAAATGCAGCGGCGCCTCGAGGGCGTTCGTCCGGAGCGCCTTCGAGAGGAACGCCATCGTGGGTCCGAGGCGTTCGAGCGGAAGCGCGTGCTCGTGGACGACGAGGACTCCGACCGGCCATTGCCGGAGACGAACGAGCGTGGATTCCGGGATCTTCCCGCCGGCGAGCGTCGCGGCGAGCTCCTGGCTTCGCCTGGGCACGTAGCTCGCGTACCCGTTCACGACGGGTTTGAAATGCGCGAGGCTCGAAAACACCCATCGGGCATCGCCGGCCGAGTGGGTGAGAGGCAGGTGGAGGATCGGTCCGCCCGTGTCCGAACCGGCGAGGAACCGCTCGACCGGCGGGTGCGGCAGCTCGGGCCGGGCCTCGAAGCGCACGGTCTGTCTCACGTCGCAGGCGATTCCGAGAGCGAGCGCCGCGGCGAGGGCAGCCCGGGCGCCGCGCGCTCGTGCCCGCTCGAGCAGAGCGGCAGCACCGGCGGCTGCGAGGAGGCCGAAACCGATCTGGGCCACCGTGCCGAAGCGCGTGAACGCCCGGATGCCCGAGAAGACGGAAGGAAGAACCGTTTTCAGGATGGGGACGACGGGGCCCGCGGGGCCGAACGAGCCCGCGATTCCGAGCCCGGCGAGGAGCGCGCCCGCGGCCACGAGACCGCCGTTCTTCTTCGTCCCCTGGAACGCGAGAAGACCGAGTGCGCCGAGCAGAAGCACAGAAGTCCCGGGATACAGGCTTCTCTCGGAGTCGCTTCGCCGCCCGAGGAAGGCCTGCCCCGGATTCTCGTTCGTCGTCGTGAGCCAGTCCCCCGGCGACGCGGAGAAAAGGCGGCTTTCCGTCTCGTCCCGCTGGAACCCGTGATCCCGCCGCGCCGCGAGCATGTGGAACGCGAGCGGGGCGATGAGAAAGGCCGCGAGGGCAAGCGACGCGGCGAGCTTCGCGAGAAGAGAGAGGCGGCGCGTCTCCCGTTTCGTCACCACGTCCGTGGCGGCGACGGTGGCGAGAGCCGCGAGGCCGAACGCGAAGAGCTGGAGTGAGAACCACGCCAGCCCGGCGAGGGCCGCGGCGAGGGCGGCGGCGGCGCCCCACCGCCCGCTCTCGCGGAGGCTCTTCCAGGCGACGAGAGAGAGTGCGATGCCCCCGAAAGCGACGAACGAGACGTACCCGAAGTTCGACGCGGCCGTGGCGCCCAGCGCCGCGGCGGCTGCACCGAGGAGGGCCGGAGCGCGCGCGGCGCCGTATGCGATCGCGAGGCGCGAGATCGCCCAGATCGAGAACGCCGTTCCGAGGAGGCAGAGGACGTTGAAGACGCCGACGGGGGAGAGCCCCGCGAGCCCCAGGGGGAGCCCGAAGAGCCCGTATCCGACGAGAGGCTCGGTGAAGGCGAGCGTGTTCGGGACAGGGGCGAAGATGTTCGCGTCGAAGACGTGGAGCGGCGCGTGAGTGAGCGCGTGACCGACCCAGGCGACGCCCCAGGCCTGGAACTGAGCGTCGTACGCGTCGCGGAGGTGGGTGCCGAGGCGGGGCAGCACGCGCGCCGCCCACGCCGCGGTCACGATCAGACAGACGAGATAATCGAACGCTCCTTGACGAACACGCCTCACTCCGGAATCTGGAGGACGGCGACGGGGACCGACCCCGCGGCCTTCTTTCCCGTCGCCGTCTTCGGCGCGTCGGGCCTCGCGAATGGGCGCGGGGCGCCGGCGGGCCGGTCGTCGTGCAGGACCATCTCGTTCGGCGGAACGGCGGCCTGGTAGGCGTAGCCCTTCGGGCCGATCTCGGCGATCCACGGCGGTGGGGCGGCCTTCGCGGGGACGGGGTCGTCGTGGACGTGAATCGGGAGCGATTCGCGGTTGTCGTACGGATGCGTCCTTCGGTATTCGGCGAGGACGGCGCGCGAGGATTCGTCGTCCTTGAAGAAGCGGTACCACTTCTCCTCGGCCGCGGCCTCCTCCGCCCGGCCGAGCGCCTTCAGGCACAGCATCGCGTTGTAGTGCGCCGCGAGATCCTCGCCGTCGATCGCGAGGACCCGGTCGATGAAGGGCAGCGCGTCCGAGTAGCGGCCGGCCAGATACATGACGCGCGCCCGCTGGTTCAGGACGACTCGGTCCTTCGGGAACTTCCTGTCCACGCGCTCGAGGTCGGCGAGCGCGTCGTCGAGACGGCCCTCTTCCTTGGAGACGATCGACCGGAAGAACGCCGTCTTGGGCCAGCCGGGGCGGCGGGTCTCGGCTTCGGCGAGGGCGAGCTTCGCGGCGGGGAGGTCGCCTTCGTTGATCTTCGCGCGCGCGAGGTTCAGCGGTCCGTCGGGCTTGTCCTTGGCGATCTCGGCCACCTTCGTGAAAGCCGCGGAGGCGCCTTTGAGGTCGCCCTGCAGGAGGAGGCCGATGCCGTAGTCGTTCCAGCGGATCCACTGCCGATCCGGATAGTCCGGATTTCCGCGAGGCAACGTGGACTGAGGATCCGCTAGCGCGGAGGGGGTTCGGGGGAACCCGGCGTCCGGGTTCCCCTGAGACACCGCGAGCGTCACGGTGTCGCCCGAAATCCTCGTGACCGGGAGCGGGATCGCGTCCTTGCCGTGGACGAAGATCGAATAGTCGCGAGAGAACTTGCGGTAGTTCGCCGAGGCCGAGAGCGTGACCGAGCCTTTCGCGTCGGCCGGCACCTTGAAGCGGTAGTGGACGACGCGCGCTGCGCCGGGCCCGATCGCGTTGTTGTAGAGCGGGACGTGGATGTCCTGCGGCTGCCGCCGGTCCATCGCGGTCCCGTCGTGCGCGATGACGAGCTGGCCCAGCTTGCTGGCGGCCGGGTCGAGCCGCAGGTTCTCGTCGAGCGTGCCCGACTCCATGAGGTTTCTCTCGCCGTTCTTCGCGTGGAACTCGACCCACGTCTCGTTGCTGTCGGCGGTGCCGTTCGTGTACGGGTGGCCGAGCGTACGCGTGCGGATCACGACTTCCGCGTCCACCGTCTCGCCGGGCTTCACGGCGGGCAGCGTCGGGCCGAGCGGAATCGTCTTCCCGTCGCGCTTGATGGCGAAGACGTCGATGGAGAGCGATCCGACGAGAACCTTCTTCCGGATGTCCTCGATCGTGTCCTTCTCGCCGCGGAAAGCCGGGAGCGCCGTGTTCGCGGCGGGGAAGAGGTGGTCGTGGAGCTTTCCGTCCCGGTTGCCGAACTCCTGCGAGGCGATGAGCGGCAGGTGGCAGTCCCGGCAGGCCTTCGTCTGCGGCGGGTCGTAGAACGACCGCACCGCGAAGCCGGACACACCCGAGTCCTGCCACAGGTCGTAGTGATTCTGGCCGCGCAGCCAGTGGTACTCGTTGAGCGGCGGGAGGAGGCCGACCTTGTGGCAGGTCGCGCAGAACTCCGGGGTCCGCATGAACGGCTTCATGAAGGTCTGGCGGTGGAGCGAGGGCTCCATGCGGATGAGGAGCTTGTTGACCTCCTTGAGCGCCTTGCTCTTCGTGAACGCGAAGGGGTACTGCTTGCTCTCCTCGACGACGTAGCCGCCGTTGCCGCGGACGTCCTTCATCTCGGCGATCGAGTGGCAGGCCATGCAGGCGAGCCCCTGCTGCGCCTCGAACTGGTCGTACGAGAAGGACTCCATCGTGGCCTTGCCCATCTGACCCGTGAAGAGGACGACGGGATCGTGGCAGCCGGCGCACCACTTCGTCTTCTCGCGGCCGACGCGGTCGGCCATCAGCTCGACGGAACGGCGGTAGAAGGGGTTGTTGAAGGACGAGAAGCGGTGGGCGCCTTTCTCCCAGCGCTTGAAGGAGTCGGGGTGGCACTCCTGGCAGTACTGGTTCGCGGCGAACTTCTTTCCGTCGAGGAGGCCCTGGTCGAAGGTCTCGGCGGACGAGAGGAAGAACTGGGTGTCGCCGCTCCTGTTCACGATCCGCTGCGGCGGTTTCTCGAGCTTGTGGAGGACGGCCATGCCCGCGAGGAACGCCACGACCGCGCCGCCCCACTGGAAGAGCCGCTTGAAGTGCAGCTTGTGGACGGCCGCGCGGCGGTGGAGGATGAAGGCGATCAGCGCGAGCGGAATCGCAAAGACGTGCGAGAGGTAGACGGGGCGGTGCGTGAGCGTCGCGCCCTCGAGGGCCATGTAGACGCCCGTGCCGATGCACGTGAGCGCGAGGGTGACGATCGTGATGCCGGCCGCTTTCGCCTTGCGGTTGCGGATGTTCGCGAGCATCCGCGGGCCGTGCGTGAACGCGAAGACGAGGAACGGAATCGCGATGAGCACCCCGAGGACGAGGTGCATGAGGAGCATTCCCATGTAGAACGTCGAGATCTTCGTGAACGCCACGAGGTAGATCGAGTTCGCGGCCATGAGCCCGAGCGGGATCAGGAGCAGCCCGTAGAGCCTCCTCTGCCAGGGATGAAGTACGCCTTTTGCCCGGATCGCGCCTTCGTTTTTCATGCTCATGAGACGGATTCTAAATCGCTCGGGAGCCCGGGAGTCAACGTGCTCCGAGCTCGCCCACGAGCCACTCGACGGCGTCGCGGTAGGCCTCGCGGGGAAGGCGTCCCGCGGCGTCGGGGGCGTAGAGCTTTTCGATCACCCCTTCGGAAGAAAGATTTGCTTCGGACCCGTTCAGCGCGGCCAGCAGGACTCTTCGGGAGACGGCGTTGGGGATTTGCTTAGAAGGGGAAGAGGGGAAAAGGAGGACGCAGGGGGTTGCGCCCGCCCCCATCCACTTTCTAAGAAAATCATCGGTGGGCGAGACCAGAAGCCACCCTGTTCGCTCCGCGTTCGCCTCTGGACGGGTCCGAAGCAAATCGTCCTTCGGCGGTGCGAAAGGGGGGCGCGTGAAGACGAGCACGACCATCCCGCGCCGGGCAGCCTGCTCGAGGATTTCGTCTTTCCGGCAGTCGCCCCTCTCCGGGCAGACGACGACGAGCGCGGGCCGGCCCTTCGCGGGGACGGGCATTTTCTTGTCGGGATAGATAGAGCCCGGAAGGAGCGGCGCGTAGAGCTTCGGGACGTAGAGCCGCCCTCCGGGCACCGATTCAGTCGTCTCCCAGGCGGACGACGCGCACCCGCACGCCAGGAGCGCTGCTAGAAACGCCGGAGCAGCAGATAGGATCTTCAAGATTCTTCGAATAATGAGCGCTGGCGAGGAGCGGAGTCATCAGGTCGCGCTTCGGCGGCGGGGCCCTGCCTATTCACCTTCGAAGAAATCTTCTCTTCTTTTTCTTTCTCTTTTCCTTCTCCGAGCCACGCGAGCTGCCCGGTGTCCATGAAGAAGAGCCCGGCCTTCGCGGGCTGCCCTGTGAACGCCTCCCACGCGTGTCGGTAGTGCGAGACTTGAGGCGCGTAGTGCGCGACGAGCGCGGCGAGGCTGTCGCCGACGACGTCGGACTTCCAGTCCACGATGTGCCAGACGCCGTCCTCCTCGAAGACGAGGTCGATCGCGCCCTTGAGGAGCGTCTCGGCCGGGCCTTCTGGGATCCCGAGCTCTCTCGACGGCACCAGCATCGAGAACGGGGCCTCGACGAAGCGTTTCGGCGATTTCAGGGCGCGCGCCCAGAGCTCCGACTCCCGCACGGAGGCCGCGACGCGGAGGACTTCGCCGAGCATCTCCGGCGCGACCTCCTCCTCGCGCATGAGGTTGGCCGCGAGGGGCGCGAGATCCAGTCCGGGCGACCGCATCGCGGCCTCCAGCAGCTGGTGGAGGACGCGCCCCCACGCGGCGCCGCGGGCTTCCTCGGCCGGCGAGGGCGCGCGCGGGCCTTCCTTCTTCGCGAGCGACGTCACGGTCACGAGGTCGTATCCCGGCGCCGCTGCCCTCGCGCGGGCGGCCGCGATCGCGCGGCGCGCCTCGGGGAGCCGCGCCGCGAGCGGCGGCGCGGCCGGTGGCGCCGGCGGCCGGAAATCCGTCGCGGCCTCGGGAAGGTCTCGAAGGACTTTTCGAAGCGGCGCCCACGCGCCCTGCTCCGGCTTGTCCTCCTTCAAGCTCACGACGAGCGTGTCGCGGGCGCGCGTCGCGGCGACGTAGAGGAGGCGCGTCCTCTCGGCTTCCTCGAAGGCAACCTCTTCCGCCCGCCGGCTTTCCCAGTCGGGAGGGGTCGCCGTCACCGTCCACTGAGGCGGGCCGTCGCCGGGGCGGAAGTTGAACCCGGCCGTGAACCACCCGCGCGAGCCGGCGATGCCTCGCGCGACGTGCCGTTTCGGATCGGGCTTGCGGAAGCTCCCGAGCTCGGCGAGGACGACGATCGGCGCCTCGAGACCCTTCGCCCGGTGGAGGTTCATGAGCCTCACGGCATCGGCGTCGACAGGGTCGACGCTCATTTCCTCGAGGTCCAGCGCGGGCGCGTCCTCCGCGAGGCGCTCGACGACGTCGCGGAAGGCGAAGCCCTTGCCCGAGAGGCGCCTCGCGAGAGCGAGGACCTTCAGAAGGTTGCCGCTTGCCGTGCGCCCCTCCGGGCCGGCAGCGAGTCGCGCGACGGCGCCGAGCCGCTCGCACAGCAGACCGAGAGCGGCCCCGGCGCCGAGGGTGCGGACGTCCCTGCGCGACTCGGCGATGAGCCCGAGGCCGCGGGCGATCCGGGGGTCCGTATCCGGCGGAGGCGGGACGAGATACGAGAAGCGTCCGCCCGCGCGCTTGAACGCGTAGAGGGCGTCGTCGTCCACACCCGAGAGCGCTCCGGAGAGGAACGCGACGACCGAAACGTCGTCGTCGGGGTCCTGGACGGCGGCGAGGAAGGGGCGCAGCTCCGCGAGGCCCTTCGAGATCGGAAGGGCCCGGCTTCCAGACACGTCCACGGGAATCCCGTACGCTTCGAGCGCGCGGGCGTACTGGTCGAGGTGCTCGCGCGTGCGGGTCAGGACGAGGACGTCGCCGAAGCGCGCGCCGCGGGCTGGCCCGTCGCAGGTGACGGGCCACCCCGAGTCGACGGCC
>JAMQPJ010000561.1 GCA_023717585.1 Thermoanaerobaculia bacterium | reverse complement strand
AGCCCGCTCATCGAGACGCGAAAACGCGTCGAGAAGCGGCCGGAGCTGCTCGCGTGCGGCCCCGGCGCCGTCCTCTGGGCGATCATCGACCACGTCGTCGACGACTATCTCCCTGTCCTGCACGGCCTCGAGCGCGACATCGACGAGGTCGAGGACGCGGTGTTCTCGCCGGTTGAGGACAACCCGGCGGAGCGGATCTACTTCCTCAAGCGCGAGCTCATGGAGTTCCTGCGCGGGGTGCGCCCGCTGCTCGACCCGCTCGACCGGCTCGCCCGCGGGAACTTCACCCTCCTCCACGAGGACGTCCGCCCCTACTTCCGCGACGTCGCCGACCATCTCGTTCGCGTCGTCGAGCAGCTCGAGGGCGACCGCGACCTCCTCACGAGCATCCTGCAGTCGAATCTGACGCAGCTCTCGATCCGCCAGAACGAGGACATGCGGAAAATCTCCGCGTGGGCGGCGATCATCGCGGTGCCGACGATGATCGCGGGGATCTACGGGATGAACTTCCAGCACATGCCGGAGCTGAAGTCCCCCTGGGGCTACCCCTTCGCGCTCGGGCTCATGGTCGCCGTCTGCGGCGGCCTCTGGAAGGCGTTCAAGAGGTCGGGCTGGCTGTAGGTCAGTTCCGCGGTGGTCCGCCCCGGTGCATGCCGCGCCGCTGGCGGTGCGCGGCGATCCAGCCGTCGAGCTTCGCCCGCTGCTCGGGCGTGAGGACCCCGTCGATCTCGGTCCGCACCGCCTTCATCCTCGCTCTGGCGTCATGGGCGTCCGCCCGCACCTTCAGGAACGCGGCGCCAACGGCAGCGGGGTCCGGCTTCGGCGCGGACGCGGCGGCCTTCAGGGCCTCGCGGTCCGCCCTGGCCTGAGCGCGGAAAGCCATCCCCTCGTCCTTGTGCGAGACAAAGATCGCCTTGATCCTGTCCTTCTGGGCGCCGCTGAGGTCGAGCGTCGCCATCGCGGCGCGGATCCCGCGGGCGAAACGCCCGGGCGCGGGCTGGGCGAGGGCCGTCCCGGCCGCGAGGGCGCCGGCCACGAGCAGGGTCGCGGCGCCGAAAAGCCTCTTCTGGAATGAGTTGTGTGTCATTTCTTTCCGTCCTCGTGGCGGGCTTTCCGTCCGCCGACGGGGATGAGACGCAAGGTGTGCGCGGGCGTTTACCGACCTCAGAACCTCTCCCCGACCAGCACGATCGCGCCCGTGGGGGAGGCGACGCCGCCCTTCGGCTCGACGGAGACCGCGAACTTCACCGGCGCCTCGCCGAGGTTCTCCTGCTTCCCGATCGGAATCACCGTCGTCCCGTCGCCTTTCGCGTCGAAAGTCCCGGCGGGCACGGGCTGGTCGCCGACGAAGGCCCACAGCTCGTAGCTCTTCTCGAGCGGCAGCGGGGGGAGGCCGCTCACCCAGAGGATCCCCTCTCTCGTACCCGGGTTCCAGAGGAGCCTGGCCCGCGCGGCGGGGTTCGCCTCGAGGCCCTTCAGGAGAGCGACCTGAACCCGCGGATCCTTCAGCCAGGCGAGCTCGCGCTCCTTCTCCTCGAGATCGCGGGTTTTCCCGTGGAGCAGCGCTTCGAGCTGCGCGACGTTGACGCGCGTGGCGCCGAGGTCGGCACGCGTCGCGTACCAGAGCGCCCCGAACGCCATCGCGAGCATGAACGACGCGGCGACGCCGAGCGCCCAGATCATGGTCATGAGGCCGCGGTCGGGGAGCGCCGTCGCCGCGGCGATGGAAGACGTAGCCGGTGGAAGGACGGGTTCGTCCCGGCCTTCGGCCCGGATGCTCCGGAGGACGCGCTCCTTCACCTCGGGCGGCGGCGCGAGCTCGACGAGCTCCTTCGGCTGATTCTGTTCGGTCGCGTCGAGCTCGGCCTCGAGGGAGTCGCACCAGGTGACGAGCTCGGCGGCCAGCTCGGCCGCGGGACGCGCGCTTCCCGGCCGGATCGGGTCCAGGCGATCGTCAGCCACGGCCGGCCCCTCCTTCCCCGGCTACGATCGCCTTGAGCTTGGCGAGGCCGGAGCGCGTACGGCTTTTCACCGTGCCGAGAGGCTCGTTCAGACGCACGGCGATCTCCTCCTGCGTGTAGCCGTCGAAGTACGCGAGGCGGAGGACAGCCTGCTCGTTTTCGGAGAGCTTTCCGAGGCAGCGTCCCACGTAGGCGCGCATCGCGGCGGCGTCCTGGCCGCCGTCGCCCGCGCCCGCGCGGTCGAGCACCTCGCCCCCGGCGGCTGGAAAGCGCTGCTCCACCGAACGGCGACTTCGCCACCGGTCGAGGGCGCGGCTCCGCGCGATCGTGAAGAGCCACGTCTTCACGGAGGCGCGGGACGGGTCGAAGCGCCCCGCGTCGCGCCACGCCTGGACGAATGTTTCCTGCAGCACGTCTTCGGCATCCCTCGCGTCCTTGAGGATACGGACGCAGAAGCCGAAAAGGACCGGTGCGTGACGGTCGTAGAACGCGCCGAAGGCCTCGCGGTCGCCCGCGGCGATCCGCGCGAAAAGCTCGGGGTCGGCCGGCGTGCTCACGATGAGATCGCGGGCAGCGTGCCCGCCCGGCCGGAATGTGTCAAGCACCGCGGTGGATACGAAGTCCTTCCCGGGCGCGGATTGACGCTGCGGGATGGTGCCGGTACCGTCGCTCCATGTCGAAGAGAAAGCACTCCCACGACGGCGGCCAGTCGCCCCTGCCGTTCGAGGCCGAGATCCCGCTTCCCGAAGAGGCCCGGCGCCGCTACCTGAACTACGCGCTTTCGGTCATCACGTCGCGCGCCCTCCCGGACGTGCGGGACGGCCTCAAGCCCGTCCAGCGCCGGATTCTCTTCGCGATGTACCAGAACCTCCACCTGATGCCGGACGCGAAATTCAAGAAGTCGGCGTCCGTCGTCGGCGACGTGATCGGCAAGTACCACCCGCACGGCGACGTCGCGATCTACGACGCGATGGTCCGGATGGCGCAGCCGTTCTCGCTCCGCGCCCCGCTCGTGGACGGGCACGGCAACTTCGGTTCCCTGGACGGCGACTCGGCCGCGGCTTACCGGTACACCGAGGCGCGCCTGAAGCCGCTCGCGATCGAGCTCCTCTCCGAGATCCGCAGGAAGACCGTCGACTGGCGGCCGAACTTCGACGGCGTTCACTTCGAGCCGGTCGTCCTGCCCGCGCGCTATCCGAACCTCCTCATCAACGGCGCCACGGGCATCGCGGTCGGCATGGCGACGTCGATCCCGCCCCACAATCCCGTCGAGGTTCTCGACGCCGCGATCGCGGCCGTGGACGACCCCGGGTCGGACCCGCTGCGCTTCATCAAGGGTCCGGACTTTCCGACGGGCGGGCTCCTCGTGTCGAACAAGCGCGAGCTGCGGGCGATCTACGAGAGCGGGCAGGGCACGCTCAAGCTGCGCGGCGAGTGGGAGGTTCAGGAGGGCGCGCGCGGGGCGCAGACGATCGTCGTCACGTCGATTCCCTACGCGCAGGAAAAGGCCGCGCTCGTCGCGAAGATCGCCGACGTCATCATCGAGCGCCGCCTTCCGGTTCTCGTGGACGTGCGCGACGAGTCGACCGACGAGGTCCGCATCGTCCTCGAGATCAAGCGCGAAACGGATCCCGCTCTCGTCATGACGTACCTCTACAAGCACACGCCGCTCGAGACGACGGTGCCCGTGAACCTGACGTGCCTCGTCCCGACGGCGAACGCGGACGTCTGCGAGCCGGCGCGACTTCCGCTCGCCGCGATCCTCCGGCACTTCCTCGACTTCCGCCTCGAGACGGTGCGGCGCCGGTTCGTCTTCGACCTCGAGGAGCTGAGGCGGCGCATCCACCTCCTGGAAGGCTTCATCGTCATCTACGACGCGCTCGACGAGGCGATCCGCATCATCCGGAAGTCCGACGGCAAGGCCGACGCGGCGCAGAAGCTCATGAAACGCTTCGGTCTCGACGAGGAGCAGGTGGAGGCGATCCTCGAGACGAAGCTCTACAAGCTCGCGCGGCTGGAGATCGACGCGATCCGCGCCGAGCTGAAGGAAAAGCAGGCCGAGGCGGCCATCATCGAGGCGATCCTCGAGTCCCGGAAGAAGCTCTGGAACGAGGTCAAGGGCGAGCTCCTCGAGGTGCGTGAGACGCTCCTCGGAGAGAGGAGGCTCACGAAGGTGTCCGCGAGCGTCGAGGAGCCCACTTACGACGCCGAGGCCTTCATCCAGCACGAGGACACCTACGCCGTCGTGTCCGTCGACGGGTGGATCAAGCGTCAGCGGGAGATGAAGGACGCCCGCACCACACGCCTCCGCGAAGGCGATGAAGTGCTCGCCGTCCTGCAGGGCTCGACGAAGGAGTGCGGCGTCCTCTTCTCGAACCACGGCACGGCGTACGTGCTGCGGCTCGACGACGTGCCGCCCTCGACGGGCTACGGCGAGCCCGTGCAGAAGCTCTTCAAGTTCGGCGATGGCGAGCGCGTCGTCGCGGCGCTCTCCCTCGATCCGCGCCTCACGCGCCCGAAGAGCGTGATTCTGCTCGCCGCCACGCGCCGCGGCCTCGTCCTCCGGTTCTCGCTCGACCCGTTCCGGGAGGTGACGACGCGCGCCGGCCGCCGCTTCGCGAAGCCCGCCAAGGGCGACGAGATCGCCGCGGTGTTCGTCTGCGACGAGAGGGACCTCGTGGCCCTCGCCTCCGAGAAGGGGCGCGCGATCCTGTTCCCGGCGAACGAGGTCCCTGTCCTCGCGGGGCCGGGCAAGGGCGTCCTCGGCTTCAAGCTCGCGGCGGACGACCGCCTCGTGGGCGCGGCCCTCTTCGGCGACGACGAGAAGCGCGCCACTCTCACGCTCGTGAACGGCAAGGGCACCGAGCACACGATCACGCGGCGGCACACGCCCGTGTCGCGCGGCGGAAAGGGGTTCGAGCTGATCAAGAGGGACCGGTTCGTGAAGGCGCTTCCGCCCGAGATCACGCTTCTCGACTTCGGTTGAGACCGTGTCTCGACGCGCTAAGATCGAGCCGACGGAGACACGCTGATGGAGGTCGTTCTCGCGGAGAAGTACGGGTTCTGCGCCGGCGTGCGCGTCGCGGACAAGCTCGTGCGCATCGCGGCCGCGAAGGGCCAGAAGGGCGCGATCTTCGGGCAGGTCGTGCACAACGAGAGTGTCGAGAACGAGATGGCGCGGCTCGGGTTCCCGACGGTGCACGATCTCGAAGGCGCGAAAGCGCACGATGCGCGCATCGTCTTCTCGGCGCACGGCGTCGCGCCGTCGGTGCGGGCCGAGGCCGCCT
>JAMQPJ010000105.1 GCA_023717585.1 Thermoanaerobaculia bacterium | reverse complement strand
CGGGGGGCGAAGTCGCGGGTGTCGTGGAAAGCGTCGGGCCTGACGTCACGTCCGTGAAGCCGGGCGACCGCGTTGCGACCGTCAACGCGCAGGGCGCGTATGCGGAGAAGACCCTCGTCGCCGCGAGCCGGCTCGTCCCGATTCCGGAAGGCGTCTCGGCGCGGCAGGCCGCGGCCGCGATGCTCCAGGGCATGACGGCGCACTACCTCGCGACCTCCACATATTCCCTGAAGAAGGGCGATACGTGCCTCGTCCACGCGGCCGCCGGGGGGGTCGGGCTGCTCCTCTGCGCGATCGCGAAGCGCCGCGGCGCCCGGGTGATCGGAACCGTTTCGACGCCGGCCAAGGCGGCCCTCGCGCGGAAGGCGGGCGCCGACGAGGTCATCCTCTACACGGAGGCCGATTTCGTCGCCGAGACGAAGCGCCTCACGGACGGGAAGGGCGTCCAGGCCGTCTACGACTCCGTCGGGAAGACGACGTTCGAGAAGGGCCTCGACGTCCTCGCGACGCGCGGCACGATGGCGCTCTTCGGGCAGTCGAGCGGCCCTGCCGGTCAGATCGATCCCCAGATCCTGAACCAGAAGGGTTCGATCTTCCTCACGCGGCCTTCGCTTTTCCACTACATCGCTTCGCGCGAGGAGCTCCTGGCGCGCGGAGGCGACGTTCTCGCCTGGGTGAAGGACGGCTCGCTTCCGCTCCGCGTGGACCGGGAAGTCCCGCTCGCGGAGGCCGCCGCGGCGCACCGCGCGCTCGAAGCACGCGAGACGTCGGGCAAGGTCCTGATCCTGCCGGGCTGATCGAGCGGGATCAGGCCGGGTCGCCGCGCTCCACGGCCTGGCTGATCAAGCCTTCGGCCTCCGCGGCGGCGGGGTCGGTGCGCAGGAGCGCCGCGACGCCCGCTTCTCCGCGCGCGGCGATCGCGCGCTCGATGGCCTCGTCGTTCGCCCGCCAGCCGACGGCGCGGTTCCCCCCCTGCTCCTGCGCCAGACGGAGAGCGGCGTCCACGAGGCCGAGGTGGTCGCGAAAAGACGCGAGATGGGGGTGCGCGCGCGCGAGCGGTTCGATCTAAAACCCGAGGGAAATGGTGACCGGCCGGGCGTCCTCTCCCGTGCGCACGTTTCCGGTGACGGAGGCCCGGAGGCGCGCCGCCAGCGCGCGTGCCTCCCCCGCGTACCGGATGCGCGCGACGATCAGGAACGCCGTCTCGGTCCACCGCGCGACGACCGTCCCGCCCCGCACGAACGGCAGGAGGGCGCGCGCGGTGTCGCGCAGGAGCGCGTCGCCCGCTTCGCGCCCGCCGGCGTCGATCCGGTCGAAATCGTCGATTTCCGCGAGCATCAGGGCGACGTGCTCGGGCGGCGCGTCGCCTTCCCGCATCGCCCTCCGGGCCGGAGCGAGCAGCGTGCCGATCGCGGCGTCGACGAAGCGCTGGTTGTGCACGCCGGTCAGGGCGTCCGTGAGCGACGTCTCGGCCAGGAGAGCCTGCGCCACCCTCAGGTCCTCGTCACTTTTCTTCAGCTCGGCTTCGAGCGCCCGCACCGAGGCGGCCGTCCGTCGCGCGAGGAATCCCCGGACGGCCCATCCGATTCCGGCGCCCGCCAGAAGAGCGAGCCCGAAGAGCCAGGCCGACCCGGCGGGGGACATCACTTGAAGCCGCGCACCGCGTGCGGGCGGTAGGGCGCTTCGAGCGCGCCGATCTCGTCGGCGGTGAGCGTCACGTCGAGGGCGGAAAGAGCCGTCTCGAGATGCTCGAGCTTCGTCGCGCCGACGATCGGGGCGGTCACGGCCGGGCGGGAGAGCAGCCACGCGAGAGCGACGGCGGCGGGCGAGAGGCCGCGCGCGCCGGCCACACCCTTCACGGCCTCGATCACGGCGTCGTCCGACGGGTGGTCGTAGAGGTTTCGCGCGTACTCGTCCGTTGCGGCGCGGGCGGTCGCTTCCCTGTCGCCCGCGTTCTTCCGGGAGCCCGCGAGGAGCCCGCGCGCGAGCGGCGACCACGGCAGGACTCCGATTCCCTCCTCCGCGCACAGCGGAAGCATCTCGCGCTCCTCCTCGCGATAGAGGAGGTTGTAGTGGTTCTGCATGGTGGCGAACCGCGCGAGGCCCTTCGCGTCGGAGAGGGCGAGCGCCTTCGCGAAGCGGAAGGCCGGACCGGAGCTCGCGCCGATGAAGCGCACCTTGCCCTGCTTCACGAGGAGGTCGAGGGCGAGGAGCGTTTCGTCGAGAGGCACGGCCTTGTCGAAGCGGTGGATCTGGTACAGGTCGATCGTCGCGACGCCGAGCCGTTTCAGGCTCGCCTCGCACGCCTGCACGACGTGCTTCCGTGACAGTCCGCCCATGTTCGGGCCGGACGACATGGGGAAGTTCACCTTCGTCGCGAGGACGATTTCCTCCATCCGCCCGTACGTCCGGAGCGCCCGGCCGGTGACCTCCTCGCTGACGCCGAGCGAGTACATATCGGCCGTGTCGAAGAAGTTGACGCCGGCTTCGATCGCGCGGCGGAAGAACGGCTGAGCCGCCTTCTCGTCGAGCACCCAGGGGCGCCACTCCGGCGTCCCGTAGCTCATGCAGCCGAGGCAGAGCCGTGAGACCGTGACGCCCGTGCGGCCGAGGGTCGTGTACTTCATTTCTGCTTCAGCCACCGGGCGAGCCAGCCGTGGACCTCTCCATACCAGTGCTTCGCGTTCTGGCCCTTGAGGATCCAGTGGTTTTCGTCTGGGTAGTAGACGAGCCGCGCGGGAACGCCCTTCGCCGTGAGCGTGCCGTAGAACTCGAGGCCCTGCCCGGCGGGCACGCGGTAGTCGCGCTCGCCGTGCAGGATGAGGACCGGCGTCCTGAAGTTCGCAGCGTAGCGGTTCGGGCTCCACTTCTCGACGTTGTCGCGGTCTTGGAACGGGGTGCCGCCGTAGCTGTGGTGTCGGCCGTAGGTGGCGTCCGACGCGAACTGCGCCATGAGGTCGTACACGCCCGCGTGGCTCACGAGGCACTTGAAGCGGTCCGTGTGCCCCGCGATCCAGTTCACGAGGAAGCCGCCGTACGAACCTCCGGCCGCGGCCATCCGCGTCTCGTCGACGCTCCCCTGCGCGACGAGGAAGTCCGTGGCTTTCATCACGTCCGTGAACGGCTTGTCGGGGTGCGCGCCGAGGATCGACTCGACCCATTTCTGGCCGAAGCTAGACGATCCGTGGAAGTTCACCATCGCCACGACGTAGCCCGGCGCGGCAAAGGCGTGCGGGTTCCAGCGGAACGAGAAGGAGTCGCCGAACGTGCCGACGGGGCCTCCGTGGACGAGCTGGACGAGCGGGTATTTCTTCGCGGCGCCGAAGCCGGGCGGGTACACGACGAACATCTGCACGTCGTCGCCGCCCGCGCCCTGGAACGTCATCTCCTTCACGGCGCCGAGGTCCCAGGTGGCGACGAGCGCGTCGTTGACGCTCGTGAGCGCGCGGAATCCCGAGCCGTCGAGCTTCACGGAAACCAGCTCGGGGGGATGGTTCAGGTCGCTCCTCTGGAACACCACCTCGCCGCCCGCCGTCACGACGGGGCCGGAGGCCGAGCCGCCCTTCCAGATCTCTTTTGGCTCCTCTCTCGGCGCCCCTCCGGCCGCAGCGGCGGTGGACACGGTGTAAACGCCCGTTCGCGCGCGGACCTCGGCGGTGAAGACGAGCGCCTTGCCGTCCTTCGTGAAGGTCCAGCCGCCCGTCCCGTTCTCCCAGCCGTCCGTCAGGAGGGTGACCTTGCCGCTCGAGACGTCGAGGAGCGCGAGGCGCGTGTAGTCCGGCCAGCCGTCGGCTTTCCCATGCGTGCCGAAGACGATCGACTTTCCGTCGGGAGAAAAGACGGGATTCGTGTCGTTGACGCTCCGCGACGGCGTGAGGTTTCTCGCCTCGCCGCCCGCGGCGGGCACGAGGAAGAGGTCCCAGTTGAGCGCCGGGTACGGTTCCGAGACGCTGTTCGCCGAGAAAACGAGCGACTGGCCGTCCGGCGCGATGTCGAAGGTACCTCCCTCGTCGAGGCTGAAATGGCGCCGGCTGCCCGGCGTGAGATCCGTGACCTTCTTCGTCGCGAGGTCGACGACGAAGAGATGCGTGAAGTCCTCGTCCGTGAGCCAGTGGTCCCAGTAGCGGTACAGGCGGTTCTCCGTGACGCGCGCCTTGACCTTGTTCTTTTCGCGCTTCTCGAGGGCCTTCTTCGTGTCCTCGGGGGACTCGGCGCCGGCCACCACGCTCGCGAGGAAGGCGATCTTTTTTCCGTCGGGGAACCACTTCGGGCTCGCGACCGACGTCGGCATGTCCGTGACGCGCTCCGGCTCCCCGCCGTCGACGGGGAGGACGTAGAGCTCCGTCGCCGCGTCGCCGTCGCGCTTGGAGAGGAACGCGAGGCGCCGGCCGTCCGGGCTGAACGCCGGAGACGTGTCGGAGGCCTTGTTCGCCGTCAGGCGCCGCGGCGCGCCGCCGGAAAGCTCGAGGAGCCAGACGTCGGCATTCGACCGGTTCTCCTCCAGGTCGTACGTCGCGATCGTGTACGCGACCCGCTTGCCGTCGCGGGAGAGCACGGGCGTTCCGACGCGCGAGACGGCCCAGATCTCGTCCACGCCGAAGCTCTTTTTCGCCGGCGGATCGGCGCCCGCGAAGGCGAGTGCGTTGGCGGTGAGAAGGGTCGAGAGCACGAGAAGCTGGCGCGAAGCGCGCATGAAGACCTCCGGCAGTTCGTCCCGGAAGCGTAGCAGCGATAGGATGCGGCTCACAAAGTCCGAAATCGTCTCGAGGAGGTCCCATGTCGAGCGCGCCCCCGCAAGGTCCCGGCAACGTCCCGCCACCGCCGCCCCCTCCCTACCCGCCGTACATGCCGCCGCCCGCCGTTTCGGGCGGTCTCCCGTGGGAGGCGCAGGCCCTCGGGCCGCAGCCGTTTTTCGACACGGCGATGCTCTTCATCAAGGCGCCCGAGCAGGCCTGGCGCCTCACGAGGGAGACCGGCGATTACATGCGCCCGCTCCTCTTCGGCGTGATCGTGGGCTGGGTGGGTCTCGTCTTCAACGCCGTCTGGAGCACCATGTTCGGCGCCGGCCTGATGAGGATGCTGCCGGCACAGTACGCGGGATTCACGCAATTCGGGGGAGGGTCGATCGTCGGACAGGTCATCCTCGGGCCCCTGCTCGTCGCGATCGGCCTCTTCATCGGCGCGGGTATCTTTCACGTCGCCTTCATGATCGTCGGCGCCCTCTCGAGCTCGAAGTCCCAGTTCGAGGGTACGTTCCGTGTCGTTTCCTATTCGAGCATCGCGCACCTCGCGTACGTCATTCCGGTCGTGGGCGGCCTCGCGGCCCTCGTCTGGCGCGTCTATCTCATGATGCTCGGCACGCAGCAGCTCCACAAGACGACGCAGAACAAGGCCCTCCTCGGAATCCTCCTGCCCATCCTGCTCTGTTGCGTCTGCGCCGGGCTCGCAATTGTCTTCGCCGGCGCCGCGCTCTTCTCGGCATTCAACCGGTAGGCGTGGTTCCGGGCCGGCAACTCGCGTTCCTGTGGGGCGGCGCGGCGTTCGTCTGCGCCGCGGCCGCCCCGTGGGTTTCCGCGTTCGCGCAGGGAATTCCGGCCTGCCCGTTTCGCGCTCTCCTGGGAGTCCCGTGCCTGACCTGCGGGAGCACGCGGGCGCTCGTCGCGCTGACGCGGATCGACCTCGGCGCCGCTTTCGGCTGGAACCCGCTCGTGGCCGGCGCGGGAATCCTCTTCATCGCCGGCGGGGTCGTGGCTCTCGGCGCGGCGCTCCTCGGCGGCGAAGTGCGTGCGCCGCGCCCGTCCCCGGCTCTTCGCGCCGCGCTCGCCCTCGCGCTCGCCGCGAACTGGGCGTTCCTCGTCGCGGCGGGCCGCTAGTACGGCGTACTAGGACCGGGGAAAAGCCGGCCGGACACCGGAAGACGGAATCGGAGTCGCGCCGGACGGCGGCGCCGCGAGCGCGCGTGAGAGCGCGTTCTGCCACGAGGGCAGCTCGATGCCGAGGTTCGCGAGCTTCTCGTTCGAAAGCGCGGCGAACTTCGGCCGGAAGACCTTGCTCGCGATGCCGTCGGCCGAGACCGGCACGACGCTGGAGGGGCTCCCGATCTGGCGGGTCAGCTCCATGGCCAGCTCGTGCCACGTCGTGAACCCCGCGTTCACACAGTGGTACACGCCGGAGGCCGCCTTCCCCTCGAGAAGGCGCCGGGTCGCGGCCGCGACGTCGGCCATGTAGGCGGGGGAGACCGTGCGGTCGTAGAACGCGCTCACGGTGCGGCCCGCGCGGATGTCGACGCACATCCGGTCGATCGTGCTCTTGCCTTCGGGGTTTCCGAAGAGGCTCTCGACGCGCAGGACGAAGTGCCGCGGCGCGCCCTGGGCGTAGACCTCGCCGAGCAGCTTCGTCGCGCCGTAGACGCTGCCGGGATTGGGCCGATCCGTCTCGCGATACGGCGACGTCGCCGCGCCGTCGAAGACGAAGTCGGACGAGAAGTGGACGAACGTCGCGTCGGAGCTGCGGCAGACCTCCGCGAGCGAGCGCACGGCGAAGGCGTTCACGGCGAGCGCGGTTTTCGGATCCTCCTCGGACTCCTCGACCCCGAAGACCGTCGCGTTCACGACGGCCTGGGGCCTCAGCTTCCCGACGCGTTCGAGCACCTGCTCGCGCCTGGTCACGTCCAGAGCGGCACGCGTCAAGGCCGCGACTTCGTGGCCTCCACGGCGCAGCTCGCGCACGAGAAGGCCTCCGAGCTGGCCCCCGGCACCGGCGACGAGGATGCGAAGCGGCACGTGCAAAGGTTGACACGCGCGGGAGCGACGGGCAAGGGCCGTATGCTTGCGGCGTGAATCCCGACGTCGCGGCGGCCGTCGAGCAGCTTCGGGAGGAAGGCGCGTTGACGGTGTCGCAGGCACACCTTTTCTCGCGCGTGGCGCGGCGCGAGCTCGTGTCCGTGCGGCTCGAGATTCGCGCCGCGCTC
>JAMQPJ010000032.1 GCA_023717585.1 Thermoanaerobaculia bacterium | reverse complement strand
CCGCCGAGGTCGAGTGGGGCGGTGACCCGCTGCGCGCCGGGCAGCACCTCCGGTCCGGACCGCGCGTAGAGGGGCACGGACCGCCCGGTGCCCGCTCCGTCGTGCAGCGAGATCGCGATGTCCGTGTCCTCCTCGCCGAGGATCCTCTCCATGACCGGGCGGACTCGGACGAGCAGGGAAACCCATCCCAGGAGCCTCTCCCGGCGCTCCTCGGCGGACGCGGGGCCGGCCGGTCCCCGGAATACGGGGTACTGGATCGCCAGCGCCGGGCCGACGGTGGGGTCTCGGGGGCTGATCGGCGCCGCGACGCGCGCGAGGCCAAGATCACGCGCCTGCTCGAGCGCCTCCCGGTTCGGCGGGATCGCTCCTGTGTCGAAGCCGACCACGGACCTCGAGGGCTCGGTGCCCTCGTAGAACTGGATGAGGAAAAGGTCGTCCCGCACCCCCGACGTCGCCAGGTTCAACGCGGGTCCCGCGAGGCGCCTGCGCTCCACGTAGGCTGGGAGATCGGCGCGCCGCACGGGCACGATGAACGCCAGCGAGCCCACGCCTGCGTCCCGATCCGCAAAGCCGAGCCTCTGCCAGTAGCTCCGAAACTCGGATTCCGTCACCTCGCCGCCGTGGGCCAGGAAACCGGCGCCACCCCGGAGCGTGCTTTCGTAGGAGCCGAGGCTCGCCTGAAGCGCCGTCGTGACGCGCTCGGCCGCGCGCTGCAGGCGCGCGACCGCCTTCAGTCTGAGCTGGTCGCGGCTTTCCTGCCAGAGGAACAGCGACGCCCCGAGGCCGAGAGCGAGCGCAGCCCACGCTGCCGCCCCCGGAGCGCCGGCACCGCGTCTGGCCTCGACTTTCAGGGTCACGTTCCCGGCGATCATAGCGCCGGAGATCGAGGCGGCTCAGTCCCCCGCGACCGTGAGCACCGAACCCGCGGAGAAGGCGTTGAACTCGGGGGCATACATCGACTGCACGGTCGCGGGCCCCACGCGGAACGTGCCCGCCATGTTCGCGCGCAGCCGGTACTTGAACGTGTACTGCCCCACCGGCAGCCGCTCGAAGAAGAAGTTCGTGGCCGAGTCGCGGGTTTCCTCGTACCAGGCGATCCCGAGGTCCCACTTGCAGCGCGAGACCGCGTTCTCGGGCTCGAGCCCTGCCGCTCGCGGATCGCGGAGGTGGACGTATTCGGCCTCGTGCTTCGTCGAAAGGGAAATCTGCACCTCGATCTCGTCCCCCGGCTTCAGGACCGCGCCCTCCGCGAGCGGCGTCAGGACGAACTCGCGCCCGTTCGTCGCCCGCCGGAAGTACTTCCGCGAGACGGAAAAGAAATCGCCGCGATCCTCAGCGGGGAGCTTTTCGGTGGAGTAGTGCCACGCGGCCGAGGCGAACGCGAAGCCCTTGCTTTCCTTCTCGACGACGACCGTCGAGGTCGTCTTCGGGTCGACCTTCTCGCCGGGGATCACGACCCGGTTGTTGTGCCCTGTGTACTTCTCGGGATCGAACGTGAAGGCGACTCTCTGCGTCCCGACGGTCACGGTCGCGTCCTCGGGGACGCCGAGCGCGCCTTCCTTCTTCAGGTAGTGGACGAGGGAGTAGATGACCTCCGCCGTCGCCCGCGTGGACTTCCACTGGCTGAGCTTCTTGTTCAGGAGCAGCCACTGGACGATCCCGTCGGTCTTCGGGTTGTTCGGATCCAGCTCGAGGAGCGTGCGCAGAGAGAACGCGTGCGTCTCGATCGTGTCGTTGTACCAGAGCCACGAGCGGTCCTCCGGCGCCCAGAACGTCCCCTGCTCCTCGTTCGACTTCGCCGAGTCCATCACCGAGGCCCACACGAGCTTCGCGTCCGCGGGCCTTCCCATGCGCTTGAGCGTCAGGGCGAGGTAGCCCTTGAGGTACGGCGCGTGCCGCTTCCAGTGCCGGAAGGAAAAGTCCAGCATTTCCTTGCGGTCGGCATCGGTGAAGACGCCTCCGGACCACGAGACGTCGGGGTACGACGACAGGACGTAGTTCAGGAGCGTGATGAACTCCCAGCAGCCGTCCTTCGCCATGCAGGCGCGCCAGCTCTCGCGATAGTGCTGCGCGACGTAGCCCCACGCGCGGGTCGTCATGTCCTTCGGGACGTCCACGCCGAACTCGAGGGCCTTCGCGAAACCGTGGAGGATGTAGAGAGTCATGTAGGGCGACGGCGGGCCGCCCGGGAACCACGGGAACGCCCCGATCGACGTCTGCGCCTTGCGCAGCCGGGCGAGCGCGGACTCGCGGTTCGCCTGCGCGACGCGTGGATCGAGGACGTTGATCGTGTCGATGTCGGTACGGCCGCCCTTGGCCGTCACGAGCCAGGGCGTCTCCTCGAGGGCCATCTTGCGGTTCGGGTCCGTCGCGTCCCACGACTCGAGCGGCGTCGTCCTCTTCGACATCTCGGCCGCCATCTTCGCGACGGCCGGATAGTCCTTGTAGACGCTCGACACGATGCCCGTCGAGAGGAAGCGGTTCAGGGTTTGTTCCGTGCACTCGTAGGGGTAGTTCACGAGGTATGGGAGCGCCTGCAGCACCGTGTAGAAAAGCTGCGCGTCGACCGTGACGACCATCTGCTCGTTTACGAGGCTGGGGTCGTCGTTCCGCGCCAGATCGTCGAAGCGGAGAGTCTTCCGGTCCTTGTTCTTCAGCGTGACGAAGCGCGACTGGACGAGGTGCATCCGGCCCGGGAGGACGGGCAGCGGCCGCACTTCGCCGTCCGACAGGTCGCCCGCCGTCGCGACGGCCTTGAAAGCGACCGTCGTGAGGCCCCTCGGCGCCGTGACCCGGAACGTCAGGTTCGTCCCGCCACCCGCGGGAGCCGTGAACGTGCGCGACGCGGCGTTCGCAACGAGGCCGAACGAGGGCAGGAGGCTCTTCCCGGTCGACGGGTCGGTGATCTCGAACGCGAGCGTGCCGCTCAGGGGTTTCGCCGACGCGTTGTTCACGACGACCTTGATCTCGGCCTTGTCGCCCTCGCGGAGAAACCGCGGGATGTACGGCCGGACCATGAGGTCCTTGACGGTCTTCGTCTCGGCGTCGGCGGACCCGCCGCGCAGGTCCTTCGTGACGGCGTGGACGAACACCCTCCACGACGTGACCGAATCCGGGACGGTGAACTCGATCGACGCCGAGCCGTCGCCGCCCGTCAGGAGCTGCGGCTGCCAGAAGGCGGTTTCGGAAAAGTTGCTTCGGAGAGAGGGACCCGCGTCGTCGCCGGTGACGGCTGCCTTGTCCTCTCGAAGACGATCGCCATCTTTCTTCTTTGAAAGTGAATCGACCTCCTCGTCTCGTCCGTTCTTCGAATCGGACAGCTTGCCCCCGGCAAGGCCAGCGTCGGCCACTTCCTGCCGCGCCACGGCCGACTTCAAGGCTCTTGCCTCCGCGGGTGCCGAGGCGGGGTACACCTGGTTGTAGGCGCCTCCCATTACTCCTCGTCTTCCCGGCCCGCCGATCCCGTAGCCGCTCTCGAACTTCAGCCGGTCAGGGTAGAGGTGCGGCGCGGACGGGGGAGCGGGAAAGCCGCTGCTCGTGAGCCAGAGCTGCGGCGCCGCCCCGAGCGTCGCGCGCATGGTGAGCGGCATCGCGCGGTTCGGGAGGAGCGAGAGCGGGCTCGGCGGCCGGTGCGGAACGAAGGCGTCGAGGCTCCTGTCGTACATGTATGCGAGGAGCTCGGCTGTCTCCTTGAGCGGGTGCTCGGGCGTCGCGCCCTTCACTGTCACGCGCCACGTCTCGGTCTGCCCGGGCCGCAGGCGGTCGCGGAACGTCGCGAAGGACACCTTCAGCTCCCGGTCGTCCCACGGCACGAAGACGCTCTGCGTCTGCTGCAGGAACTGATGGTCGCGCAAGACGGTCAGCGTGACGCCGAGCCCCCCGCGATCCTCCTCCGAGATCGCCCGTTCGACCACGACCGGTTCGCTCCCGGCCTTCAGGACGCGGCGCTCGATCGGCTTTCCCGCGCGCGCGACATCGAGGAAGAGCGTCTGATCGCGGAAGCCGGACGCGACGAGAAAACGCGCGACGCCTCCGACCTTCACCGAGGACGACTCGGCGAGAAGCACGATCGGCAGCGCCGGGGCGGCCTTGCCGCCCGCGACGAGGAAGTCCTGCGCCATCTCGTACGTCGCGCCGAAGTCGTCCACGGTCGTGTAGCGCAAACGGTACCCGCCTGCGGAGAGCGCGGGCAGCGAGAGCTTCGCCTCCCCCTTCGGGTCGTGCGACACCGCTCCGGAGGCCTCCTCTCCCCCGTCCTTCCACGTCCGCATCCACTCCTCGACGGAGTAGTTCGTCGACCAGCGCGCGCGGAGGAGATCGCCGGGGGTCGTCGCGTCGAACGCGGCGCGCGGCTCGCTCGACGTACCGGAGTTTTCGGATTTCTTTGAAGGTAATTCGGACGGGAGAACGGCCTTCTCGGGCTGGATGAGGCGCAGCAACCGCCATGTTCCCTTCCCGGGGCGAGGCGCGCCGTCGAGGTCCGTGCGGACGATCGAGGCCTCACCTCTCTTACCTTCTAAGAAAAATCCTGTTCCTCTCTCCACTCTTGCTTTCACGCTCACGAACCCAAGTCGAAATGCCTTCTGGGCCGAGCGCGTCTCGCCGCCTTCGTCCGTGACGTCCGCCGAGAGGCGGTAGCGGTACGTGATGTCCTTGCCCGCGCGCTCGTCCGCCTTCGGCGTGAACGTCACGGCGAATTTTCCGTCGGCGCCGAGCGCGGCGTTGCCGGTCGCGACGGTCTCGGGCGAGGCCGCGCGCCCCGCGCCCAGCCAGCCCCACCACCACCACCACGGGTACTCGGCCTCGCGCGTCACGCGCCACCCGACGCTCCCGTTCGTGACGGGGAGGCCGAAGTAGTAGCGTGACTCGCCGCGGAACGTCGCGGGCCGGTTGAGGCGCAGCGCGTCCTTCGACTCCTCGAGCGTCGTCTCGAACGTGGGCCGGTTGTATTCCTCGACCCGTATCGACGCGGCGCCGCCCCAGTCGCACCTCACGGCCCACGCGCCGAGCGCGCGGCCCGCGGGGAGCGAAAACTCGCCCGCGGCCGAGCCGTACGCGTTCGTCGTGACGGTCCTCGACTCCACGGCCTGGCCGTTCGCGTCGACGAGCGACATGGAGACGGTCGCGTCGGGCGCGACGCGAAAGCGCGCGTCGGCGGGGCGGCCGCGGTAGAGGATCGCCTTCCAGAGCACTTTCTGGAGCGGCCGGTAGATGCTGCGGTCCGTGTACACGAGCGCGGAGGTGGTCTCGCCCGGCTTTCCGCGCGCCCACATCGAGAGATAGCCGGCGTCCAGCGCGACGTCGTCTCCGCGCCTCGCGAAAAGGAAAGCTGGTTTGCCGCTGCGCTCGGGGGTCGGCTCGAACGTCGCGAGGCCTTCCCGCCCGGCCGTGGCGTCGGCGACCCGGCGGTGGCCCTTCTGCCAGTCGTAGAGGAACAGCGACACCCTGGTTCCGGCGGCGGGGCGGCCGGTCATCCCCGTCAACGCCCGCGCCTCGACGGCGTTCGTGTCCGTCTGGCGAACCGCGAGCACGAGGTCCGTCTCGATCATTCCGACCGCGCGGAGCGGACCCTTGCCGGGCGCGAAACCCCTGTCGGCGGACGCGACGACGACGTGGAGACCGCGCCCGAGGGCCTGCGGCGCCACGAAGGTGCGGTGCGACCTGTAGTCCGGCGTGGCCGGGAGCGCCGTCTCGAACGAGGCGACGGGCAGCTCCCTCGCGATGAGCGCGTCGAGCTCCGGACCCTGCGGGAGGAGGTTGTAGTCCTTCGCGGCGCCGAGGCGGGCTTCGAGGTCGACCGCGTACGCGCGGAAGTAGAGAGCCGGGAGGTTCCGGTGCGTGACTTCGATCGACCGCCGGCCCGCGCCATCGGCCGCCATCGCCGCCATCTGCCAGTCCGGCGCCTCGATCTGCCCGACGATCGCGCGGGCGCGGTCGGCGCCGAGCGATTTCGGGAACGCCCGGATCGCCTCGAGCGCGAGCGTGCGCGCCCTCACGAGGTTGCCGGGCTTGTCCTCGGCGCGCGTGAAGTCGGCGAGCTGCGCCTTGCCCATCGAGAACCACGGGACGTCCGAGTACGAGGGGAGCTTCGCGGCGAGGTCCTTGCGAGTGGCGGCCTTGTCGCCCTTGTCCGTGAGCGCCGCGTCGAGGCGGCGGAGACGCTCGAGTCGAGCCTCGAGCGCGGCTTCCCTCTCGCCCGCCGCCGCGTGCCACGCCTCCAGGTCGTCGAGGACCGCGCCAAGCTTGAGAAGCGGGTGCGCCGCGGGATCGTCGAGCTTCACGAGCCTCGAGACCGCCGGATCGCCGGCGACGAGCGCCCGGGCGTCCAGCGCGAAGACGCCGTTCGACTGCTCGGGGCGCCAGCCGGCCGTGTCGGCGAGGAGCGCGGCGAAGAGGTACGACGCGGCATCTCGAAGCGTCCCCCGGATCTCCTTCGGGTAGTTGTTCGGCTCCACGAACTCGGCGACGGCGTTCACCGGCACGCGCCCGAGAGCCTCGCGGTCCTTCCAGACCTCGACGTACGCGCGCACGGCCTCGGCCTGGATCTCGTCCCGCGTCCACGCCTTGAGGTCGACCGCGCCGGTCGAGGAGACCCTCTCGCGCTTTCCGATCTCCCACCCGTAAGCCTGCGCATACGTCACCAGCGACTGCGCATAGAAAAGGCGCAGCGTGGTACGAGGGAGCAGGCCCTTCGGCCAGGGCTGGTCCTTCAGAAACCGGACGGAGGTCTCATACCCGTGGAGCGCCGTCCGGAGCTGGACCTCCCGGACGAGAGCCTTCGCCTCGTTCGCCTCGTCTCCGGCGGCGCGCGCCGCCTCACGGATCTTCCCGACCTTCCCGGCCGCCTCCTCGAACTTCTGCTCCGAGACGAGACGTTCGACCTCTTTCCAGGGATCCTCGCCCGTCACGCGGGCGCCGACGAAGGTGAGGGCCATGCGGGCGGTCCCGGCGGCCAGAAGGGCGGCGGCGGCGAAAAGAGCTAACCGGCGTGCATGTGTCATGGCGTCTCCCGCGAGTCTTGAGACCCCGTAAAGGGCCGAAGGTTCCCGGTCACCGCATCAGCCGGAACGCCGCGACGGCCTCGAGCTTCCGGCCCTTTCGCTCCGCCAGCATACGGCGCGAGAGGCGGTGCACGAGAGAGGACCAGTCGGGCATGCGTCCGCCTGCGGCCTTTCGAAGGATCTCCAGCCAGTTCTCGGGACGAATGCCGCGGACAGAGGCTCCGCTCCCGAGGATCAGCTCCGCCCATTCGGGACGCGACGAGCCGTCGAATCCCGTTGCCGCCACTTCGACCCCCGTGCCGCGGCGGAACACGTAAAGGAGGCCCGCTCCCGAAACGCCCGCCTTTTCGATCGAGAGGAGTCCGGATCGGCCGCGCGCTCCGTCCTCGAGCTCGTGGAACAGCCCTTCCACCAGCGGGTGACCCGAGGCGAAGAAGTCGAGGTCTTCCTTGCGCACGGCCTCGTCGCGGTCGAACGTGCCCAGCCAGCGCGCGCCGCCGGCCACTCCCGGCAGGTGCTCGACGAGCGCGTCCGCCCCGAACTCCACGTACCACGTGCGCTTCCCCGCCCGCTCGGCGGTGTCGAAACCGTGGAGATCCGAGGCTTCGAGGACGAACCGCTCCATACGCTCGTCGAGATCGGCGGGCACGCGGGCGAGTATCCGGGCCGCCTTCTCCGGGGCGTAGCCGTCCTGGTGCAGGTGGTGGTAGACGGCCTTCTGCCGCGCGTCGGCCGCGCGTCGCGTCTCCGCCGCGAGCGCCTCGATCGGCAGCGCCTTCCCGGCCTTCGCGAACCGCTCGGCCTTCAGGATGGCGGCTTCCACGTCGGCCAGCGAGCGCTCGAGCCCGCCGAGCGGCGACGTGAAGAGGCCGATGCGCTCGTAGAGATCGACGACCTCGCGCTCGAAGC
>JAMQPJ010000024.1 GCA_023717585.1 Thermoanaerobaculia bacterium | reverse complement strand
ACGGTGAGTGTGAGTTCTTCCGCCCCACCCGTCTCGGCAAGGATGAAGCCGTTTCCCTGGTGGAGCGGGAGGCGTCCCCGCAGGTCCGGCAGAGCGAACGTGCTCTGTCCGTCGCCGCCGTACGTCGTCCCGATGAGCTGGAACAGGGTCTCGTTTTCCGAGATGGGCAGGAGCTGCCCTTCACAGAACATCCAACCCGCGGGGGGGAAGTTACCCGCGAACATCCGGATTTCGCCGACATAAGGCTGCGCCATCGGATTCTCCTCAGTTCGGGCTCGGGAAGATGCCCTGAAGGGCGATGCAGAACGAGAGGGCCAGAAACGGCTGCATGTTGAGATGCGCCTGACTGCCTCCCACGTTCGTCACCGACCCGGGGTTGAGCGACACGAGACTCGTCGGAGCGCGGTAGGCCTCGTAGTTGACGGACGTCGCGAGGAGAGAGGAGGCGGCCGGGACGGCAGTTCCTGCGCTGACGCTGGTCGCCTGCAGGACGTGCGCGTGCTGGGGCAGCTCCGCGATCGAGAGCGTGTGCGCCTGCTCGCCGCCACGCTCGCCGAGCGTGTGCCCGCTCCCGACGTGGATCGGGACGCGGCCGCGTCCGTCGGGCAGAGCGAAGTTCGTCTGGCCGTCGCCTCCGAACGTCGTCCCGAGAAGCGAGAAGAGCGCCTGGTTCTGGTTGATCGGAAGGAGCTGGCCGTCGCAGAAAGCCCAGCCCTTCGGAGCGAAAGAGAAGCTCATGATGCGTATCTCACTCAAGAACGGCTCGGCCATTCCTTACTCCTTCCGCGTTTTTCGAGGAACGCGCTCGATCATGATGGGGGGGCCGCGCATCCGCTGTTGTTTACGACGGTCACGGTGCCCAGGACCTCCGTCGTGGTACCGGATCCGGAATTGTTGGTCTGAAGAACCGTCGAGGCGGGGTCCGAGAGCAGCGCCGAACCCTGCTCGAGGTTCGCTGTTCCGGGCGCGACCTGACGCAGTCTCAGCCCAAAGACGCCCGGGTTTCCATTCGGGAACGTGACGACGTTGTTCCGGATGTCGAAGCAGGCCCCTGCCCGGCGCGACTGGGCGACGAGGCCGGCCACGCCCGCGACGTTATCGCCGACCGCGACCGAGTTGTTCGTGATCGTGGCTGTGAACGAAGGCGTCGTACTGCTATCCGGCGTGTCGACCAGGATGCCGCGTACCGTACCGGAGGTGGAGTTCTGTGTCACGACGTTGCCGTCGATGAGGAGGTTCGCGGGCGCGGACTGGCCGACGGTGCTGGTCAGGAACGCGATGATCGAGTGGTTCGTCGCGGCGGTCCCGTGTGTGACCGTATTGCCCTGGATCACGGCCGTGAGATTCGACGAAGACGACGCGTTGCCCGCGACCTGTCCCACGTAGAGAGCCGTCCCGCCGATGCCGCTGAGGGTGTTGTTCGTCATGTGCACCGTGGCGTGGCCGTTCGCACCGTTGGAGACGAGGAACCCCTCGTTGCCCTGTGTCGTCCGCACGAGAGTGCACTGGTTGATGGTGATGTCGAGGTTGGAGCTGCCGAGGGCGGTTGCCTGGACGCCCTGCGACTTGTTGTCGTCGAAGAAACAGCTCTGGATCGACACCGTGGCCGTGTTGACATAGCTGCCGCCAAGCTCCATCTGGAACCCGTCGCTGCCTCCCGCGACACTGTTGCTCTTGATGTCGGAGTTCGAGACGGTCAGGCTGTAATTCGACCCGGCCTGATAGTTGTAGAACTCGAGGTTGTGCTCGACGGCGCCGCTGACGTTGCAGTTGTCGATCAGGTTCGTCCCGCCCGACAGCCCGTTCGTTCCGCTGATCGTTCCAAACGTGACCGCGCCCTCGGTCGCGCCGGTGCTGTTGCCGCTCGTGCCGTTGATGGTCGCGTACTGAAGCGTGAAGTCCGTGACGTTGAAGCCGCGGATGGCGGAGTTGTCGAAGCCGTTGAGCTGCATCCGTTTCAAGGACACCTTCTTGGCGGTGTCGAGGTAGATGCCGTTGCCGGCCGTTGCGCCATTTTCGCCTGCCATGTTCTGGATCGTGCCGCCGGTGGCATTGCCGCCTCGTGACGTGTTCGTGCCGTCTCCGAGGATGCTGAAGGTGCCGTTCGCTACATTCACGTTCGTCAAACTGATGCCGTTTGCGCCGCCGTTCGCGGAAACCGATCGGAAGTTGATGCCGGGCTGGCCATCCGGGTCGCTCGTCGTGCTGTCGACGCTGGAGAGCAGCACGGCCGTGCCGGTCGTCGTCGTGACCGCGACGCTGTTCTTGATCGTCACTCCCGTGATGGCGGCGACGGGATCGTTGATTCCCGTCTGGCTTCCGGGATTCGTCGTGATGTCGAGCGAGCTGACCGTAACGCCGGTGTTGAGGGTGACCGTCCCGGTGAGCGTGGGCTTGCTGGTGGCCGTGATCGTGAGGCCGGAGCCCGAGAGCGCCGTGAAGTCGGTCCCCTGTCCCCAGAGCGTCTGGTTCGTCTTCAGCGCGATCGCGTCGGAGGCGGGGAACGAGCCGGGGGAATGGACGAAGATGTAGTGACCGGCCGATGAGGCGGTGCCCGCGCTCGCGACCAGGTTGAATGGGTTCTGTGAACGCCCATCGCCGCTGGCCGCGCCCGAGCCGTTGCCTTTCACGTACCAGACCAGGCCGCTGAAGGCGATCGTGGCGGTCTGAGTCGCCGCGACGCCGTTCGACGTTCCGGTGTAGGTGAATGCGTCGCTCGTCGTGTTGCCCGCGTTCGGCGTGTAGAGGAACGTGCCGGTCGAGTTGAACGTCGTCAGGGCGCCGTTCGTCGGGCCGACGGTGACGGCGTAGGTGATCGCAGCGTCGGACGTGTCGCCGCTCGAGACGGCCACGACGCTCACGGAAGGCGTAGACGGCGCTGCGACGCCGCCGGCGAGCTGCGTGTTGCCGACGTCGGTGTAGGCCTTCGCCGTGAGCTTCGGCCCGATGGAGAGCGTGTACGTCGCGCTGGTGCCGGTGCAGCCGTTCGCGTCCGTGACCGTGACGACGATCGGAAAGGCACCCGTCTGGAGCGGTGTGCCCGAGAGGACGCCGGCCGTCGAAAGCGAAAGCCCCGTCGGCAGCGTCGATGCCGTCGTGAAGGTCGCCGGCGTGTGCGTCCCGACGCCGGTTTGCGTGAAGGTCTGGCTGAACGCGGTGTTGTAGGTCCCCGCCGTCACGGCCGGGTTCGTGACCGTGATGGTCTGGCAGGCGATGACGAGGTTGTACGTCGAGCTGGTGCCGGTGCAGCCGTTCGCGTCGGTCACGGTGACGACGATCGGGAAGGTGCCCGGCTGCCCGGGCGTACCTGACAGGACGCCTGCCGTCGACAGCGTCAGCCCGCTCGGTAGCGTGGAGGCGGTCGTGAAGGTCGCCGGCGTGTGCGTGCCGACGCCGCTCTGCGTGAACGTCTGGGTGAAGGCCGCGTCGACGGTGCCTGTCGCCACGCCTGGGTTCGTCACGGTGATCGTCTGGCAGGCGATCACGAGCGTGTACGTGGAACCGGTCCCGGTGCAGCCGTTCGAGTCCGTCACCTTCACCGTGATCGGGAAGGTACCGTTCTGGCCCGGCGTGCCGGAAAGAGTGCCGTCCGTTGCGAGGGTCAGGCCGGTCGGAAGCGTCGAGGTCGTCGTGAACGTCGCCGTGCCCGCGGCGCCGGTCTGGGTGAAGGTCTGGCTGAAGGCCGCGTCGACGGTTCCCGTCGTCGTGGACGGATTCGTGACCGTGATCGTCGGGCAGACGATGACGAGGCTGTAGGCCGTGGCGCCCGAGCACCCGGCAACGTCGGTCGCCGTCACGGTGATCGGGAAGGTGCCGCCCTGCGTCGGCGTGCCCGAGAGCGTGTCCACCGTGAAGCTCATGCCCGTGGGCAGCGCGCCGGTTTCCGCAAAGGTGTAGGTCCCGGCGCCGCCGGTCGCCGTGAACGTCACGGCCGGGTAGAGTGTTCCCACGTTCCCCGAGGAGAGCGAGGCCGGAGCGACGGTGATCGTCACGCCGAGGCAGGTGACGGTGATGACGTAGTCCTGGCCCCCCGCGCAGCCACCCACCGTGTCTGTGGCCGAGATCGTGATTGGGAACGTGCCCGTCTGCGTGGGCGTTCCGTCGAGCGTGGCGCCTGTGAAGTTCATGCCCGTCGGCAGGGCGCCGGCCTTCGCGAAGGTGTAGGGGCCCGTGCCGCCGCTCGCCGTGAACGTCGTGCTCGGGAATGCGACTCCCGCGAGTACCGTCGGAAGCGACGAGGGGGAGAGCGTGATCGAAGTGCCCGAGCACGCGACGACGAGGAGGTACTCACGGCTCGCCGTGCAGCCGTTCGCGTCCGTCGCCGTGACCGTGACCGGGAAGCTGCCGGACTGGGTCGGCAGGCCGTCGAGAGTCGCCGTGCCCGGCGTGAAGTTCATGCCGTTCGGCAGCGCCCCGGTCAGAGCGAACGTCACGGACCCGATGCCGCCGGTGTGAGTAAAGGTGACCGAGGGATACGCGACGCCCGTCGTGCCGTGCGGCAGCGTCGTGGGATTGACGGTGAAGGACTGGCACGAGATGACGAGCGTGTATGTCGCGCCCGTACCGGTGCAGCCGTTTGCGTCGGTGACGGTCACGACGATCGGGAAGGTGCCGGTCTGGGCCGGCGTCCCCGAGAGCGCTCCGTTCGTCGCGAGCGTGAGCCCCGTGGGGAGCGTGCTCGACGTCGTGAACGTCGCGCTGCCGATCGAGCCGCTCTGGGTGAATGTCTGGCTGAAGGCCGTACCAATCGTGCCGGCCGTCGTCGAGGGGTTCGTCACGGCAATCGTCTGGCAGCCGATCACGAGGTTGTACGTCGCGCTCGTCCCCGTGCAGAGGTTGCCGTCCGTGACGGTGACGACGATCGGGAACGTGCCGGTCTGTGTCGGCGTGCCCGAGAGGACGCCGTTCGTCGCGAGCGAGAGCCCTGCCGGCAGCGTGGACGCCGTCGTAAACGTGGCCGAGCCGATCGCGCCGGCCTGCGTGAACGTCTGGGAGAAGGCCTGGCCGGCGGTCCCGCCCGTGACGGCCGGGTTCGTCACGGAGATCGTCTGGCAGTTGATGACGAGGTTGTACGTCGCGCCGGCTCCCGTGCAGCCGTTCGCGTCGGTCGCGACGACGACGATCGGGAAGCCTCCGGCCTGCGTGGGCGTGCCGGACAGGAGGCCGTTCGCCGCGAGAGTCAGTCCGATCGGGAGCGGGCTCGAGGTCGAGAACGTCGTCGTCCCGACGCCGCCCGTCTGCGTGAAGGTCTGGCTGAACGGCGCGTTCGCCGTGCCCGTCGTCGTCGCCGGGTTCGTCACGGAGATCGTCTGGCACGCGATCACGAGTGTGTACGTCGGGCCCGTCCCCGTGCAGCCGTTCGCGTCCGTGGCAGTCACCGTGATCGGGAAGTTGCCGGGCTCCGTGGGCGTGCCGGACAGGACGCCATTTGTCGCGAGGGTCAGACCGGCCGGGAGCGGGCTCGCCGTCGAGAACGTCGTCGTTCCGGTTCCGCCCGTCTGGGTGAACGTCTGGCTGAACGGAACGTTGATCGTTCCGGTCGCCGTCGCGGGATTCGTCACCGTGATCGTGTCGACGCATGCCGTGACGAAGTAGCCCGAGATGTCGATGAGGTAGTCGGCGGCCCCCCCGGAAACGTTCGCCAGGGCGACGGTTCCGGAGGCGCTCGCCAGCGCGACCAGCGCGTTGCTCGCGCGGGTTTGCCCGGCCGAGAAGCTCAGGACCTGCGTCGGCGGCGCCGCGGCGTCGCCCGCGTAGAGCTGCGAGTATCCGGCGGCCGCCGGCGCGACGACCGTCAGGTTCACGACGAGGCCGAGGGCGTTCGGCGGGACACCGCAGGTGCCGGTGAGCGTGAAGATGCGTGTCTGGTTCGCGGCGAGAGCGGGACCGCCGAGAGGGGCCGCCGGGCTCCGCGTATCCACAGCGCGGCACGGACTCACCGTGACGAGGGCTTCGCCGACTGCGGCTCCCAGTAGAGGTCGTGGGAGAGCGAGCAGCGCCAGCGCGAGTGTGAAGAGCACGGAGCATCGGCCTCGGATCATCTGTCCTCCGGAGCGCCCCTCATTGACGGTGAGAAGTCTCGAACCGAAGAACGAAACGCACCCGCGGCCGGACGTTTTCATCAGGAAGAGCCCTTTCCCCGTTCCCTCAGGAAGTTCGTATCGATGCTGTGTGCAGAAGTGATCCGTCGAGATCCTATCTCAGTGTCCCCGGCAACGGAAAGGGAAGGGCCGGCGCGAACCCGCCTTCGGTGCCGGACGGGCGGTGTCGAATCGTCCGCGTCGCCATATGTCTTTTCAAAGGCAGCAGTTAGGCGGATCTTTCCGAACGCGCCTGATTCATTTGAGGTATACCGGCGGACGCCCCGCGCTGTACCCTTGAGCGTGGAGGTTCCCGCATGCCAACCGCTCTCAGGGAACGCCCAAAACCCTTTCTCTTGCCGGAGTACTGCAAGGGCTGCGGTCGCTGCATCGACTCCTGCGCGAAGCACTGCATCGAGCGCGGCTCCGAGATCGACCCCCTGACCGGCCTCGTGCCGGTGACGCTCAACCTCGACGCGTGCAACGGGTGCGGGCTCTGCATGGATGCCTGCCCCGAGCCGTACGGGCTCCGGCCGAGTGAGGAGGGCGCAGGCGCCGGCTTCGAGCTCCAGGACCCGGCGAAGCTCTTCGGCGACCGTCCGGCGATCCGACCGCGGCCCGCGGCGATTCCGCCCGAGGCGATCCCGCTCCCGCCCGTCTCGCCGCTCGTTCTGAAGGGAAACTACGCGTCGGCGATCGGGGCGCTTCTCGCCGGATGCCGGCACGTGTTCGGCTACCCGATCACGCCCTCCACGGAGGGCGCCGAGCTGATGGCGAAGCTGATGCCGAAGCTCGACGGCGTCTTCCTGCAGGCGGTGAGCGAGGTCGCGACCGTGAACATGATGTACGGCTGCGGGGGCGCGGGCCTCCCGTGCATGACGTTCACGTCGTCGCCCGGCTTCAGTCTCATGCTCGAGGGGATCTCCTACATGATCGGCTCCGAGGTGCCCGGCGTTTTCGTGAACGTGATGCGCGGCGGCCCCGGCCTGGGCAACATCGCGCCCGAGCAGGCCGACGTGAAGCTCGCGTGCCGCGGCCTCGGCCACGGCAACACGCACGCGATCGTGCTCGCCCCTTCGACCCCGCAGGAGATGCTCGACCTGACGCGGCTCGCCTTCGAGCTGGCGTTTCGCTACCGGAACCCGGTCGTCGTGGTCGCGGACGGCTATCTCGGGCAGATGACGGGCAAGGTGGCTCTTCCCTCCACGATGACCAGGCCCGGCCTCCCGGACTGGGCGGTATTCGGCGACGGCGCCCACCGCGGCAACCTGGTGTCCTCGATCTTCCTCGACGAAAAGGACCTCGAGGCCCACAACGCGCGCCTGAACGAGAAGTACAGGCTCATGGAGTCCGAGCAGAGGGCCGATCTCTTCGCCTGCGGCGACGCGTCCACGCTCGTCATCGCGTTCGGAACTCCCGCGCGGATGGCGAAGGGGGCGGTGGAGGCGCTGCGCGGCGAGGGCCTTTCCGTCGGGCTCTTCCGTCCGCTCACCCTCTGGCCCTTCCCGATCGCCTCTCTCCGGGCACTCCTTCCGAACGTGAAGCGGATCCTCGTCGTCGAGGCCAGCAACGGGCAACTCGAGGACGAGCTTCGCCTCGCCCTCTCGAAAGCCGGGCTGGCGGCGCCGCCGATCGACGCCGTGCGTCACTTCGGGGGCGTCCTTCCCCAGTCGAAAGAGATCGCCGCGGCGGTCCGGAGCCATGCGGAGGTGGCGGCATGAGCGTCTTCTACGAAAAGTTCGAGCGCCACGCGGGCGGCGCGGGGCTGAAGGGCCACGCCACGCATTACTGCCCCGGCTGCGGCCACGGGCTCGTGCACAAGTACCTCGCCGAGGCCATAGAAGAGCTCGGGATCCAGGACCGCACGGTCGCGGTCTCGCCGGTGGGCTGCTCGGTCTTCCTCTATTACTACCTCGACGTCGGCAACTCGCAGGCCGCGCACGGACGCGCGCCCGCGGTCGCGCTCGGCCACAAGTACGCGAACCCCGATTCGATCGTGATCAGCTATCAGGGCGACGGCGACCTCGCCTCCATCGGTCTCGCCGAAATCGTCTCGGCGGCGCAGCTCGGCACGCCCTTGACCGTGATCTTCGTGAACAACGCGATCTACGGCATGACCGGCGGCCAGATGGCTCCCACGACGCTCATCGGCCAGAAGAGCGCCACGAGCCCGGAGGGCCGCACCGCGATGATGGGGCAGCCGATGAAGATGGCCGAGCTCATCGCGGGCCTCGACGGGCCCGTCTACGTCGAGCGCGTGGCCCTCTTCGACGCGAAGCAGCGCATGAAGGCGAAGAAGGCCGTCCTGAAGGCCGTCAGGATCCAAGCCGAGAACCGGGGCCTCGCGTTCGTCGAGGTGCTGGCCGAGTGCCCCACGCATCTCGGCATGACTCCCGAGGAGACCGAGGCCTGGGTGAAGGAGAAGATGCTTCCGGTCTTCCCGCTCGGCGTGAAGAAGGACGCCGTCCCGGAGCCCTGGTTCCACCTCGAGAAGCCCCGCTTCGACGCCGACAGCCTCCTCGCGGCCGTGGGGGCCTCCGCCGAGCACCCGCTCCGGTTCGCGACCGGATTCCCGACGCACCTCGGCGGCAACGACATCGCGCTGAAGCTCGCGGGCGCGGGAGGCGACGGCGCGCAGACGGCGGCGATGCTGCTCGCCCGCGCGGCCATTCACGAAGGGTATGACGCGACGCACATTCCGAGCTACGGGCCCGAATCGCGCGGCGGCACGTCTTACGCCGACGTCCACGTGAGCGCGGACGAGGTTCTCTCGCCGGCCTCGCCGCACCCGCGGATCCTGGTGGCGTTCAATGCCCCGAGCCTCGCGAAATTCGCGCCGGACGTGTCGCCCGGCGGCACGATTCTCTACGACAGCTCGGTCGTGAAGAACCCTCCGGCTTTTCCGGACGGCGTCCACGTCTTCGGCGTGCCGTTCACGGAGATCGCCGTCGACCTCGGCAAGGCGATGGTGAAGAACATCGTCGCCCTCGGCGCGCTGCAGGCCGCGACGAATCTCTTCCCCGAGGAGACGTTTCGCACGGCGATCCGCCTCGCCCTGAAGGAAAAATGCGCGCTGGTTCCCCTGAACGAAGAGGCCTTCTCGTGGGGCATGCGCGCCGCCCAGCCGCCCGCGAACTGAGCCAAGGAGACGCACCATGAATCAGGATCTGATCCCTGTCTCGCTGACTCCCGCCGAATACCGCATGCTCATGGGTCTCCGCGACGTGCCCGAGTCGTCGCTCAAAACGCGGGTGAAGGCTCTCATCGAGGCTCTCCTCTCGATGGCGCGGGAACCGCGCTGCCCCGAGCAGCAGTCCGACGGCGTGCCGTGCGCCAGCGTGCACGCGAACTGCGACCAATGCGTCGAGGTCACACGCATGCTCGACGGCCTCGAGGCGATGGAACTGCAGCTCCGCGGCTTTCCGGGGTGAGCGGAACCGGCACGGCTGCGCGCGGAGCCGCCGGGCCGGCGCCGATCTTCGAGGCGGCGCGCGCCGGCGGCCGGACGTCCCTGCTCGAGCACGAGGTGTACGCGCTCCTCGCGGGAGCGGGGTTCGACGTGCCCCGGCACGTCTTCTGGGAAGGGGAGCCGGGCGATCCGCCGAGGGGAATTCAAGAGTTCCTGGAAGGTGTCCCTGGGGGCGAGGTCGTGCTCAAGATCGCCTCGCCGGATCTCGCCCACAAGTCCGACGTCGGCGGATTCTCATTTTCAAAGAAATCTCCGGCGTCGGTCGTCGCGGCGGCGAAGAAGCTGTGGGAAGACGTCGGC
>JAMQPJ010000627.1 GCA_023717585.1 Thermoanaerobaculia bacterium | reverse complement strand
GGACATCGCGAACCTGCGAAAGCTGAAAGCGGTGGTGCGCGGCGGAGTCTATCGCACGAGCGAGGAGTTGCGCGCGATCGTCGCGGCCGGCGACAAATGAGGAGAGTACGAGAAGAGGAAGAGGAAGACTTGCTTAGAAAGGGGAAGAAGGGCTCGGCGCCCAACGGCGCGCACTGGGTCCTGGCGGCGCTGACGCTTTCTTTTCTTGCGCTTCCTCTCCTTTCACAGGTCCAGCCGTCCGCCGCCGGGATGTCCGCGGAGCGCCTGAAGCGCATCGACGAAGTCGTCAAGGACTCGATCGCGAAAAAGGAATGCCCCGGGGCGGTCGTCCTCGTGGGGCGGCACGGGAAGGTCGTGTTCCGGAAAGCATACGGCCATCGCACCGTCATCCCCTCCATCGAGCCGATGGCCCTCGACACCGTCTTCGACCTCGCCTCGCTCACGAAGGTCGTCGCGACGGCGACGAGCGTGATGACGCTCGTCGAGGACGGGAAGGTCCGCCTCCAGGACCGCGTCGCGAAGCACATTCCCGAGTTCGCGTCCGGCGGCGGTGCGCGCGATCAGGTGACGGTCGAGCAGCTCCTGACGCATCGCGCGGGCCTCGCGGCGGACGACCCGATGGCGCTCTACACGGGGACGAAAAAAGAGATCTTTGAAAGGAAATACAGGCAGCCGCTCGCAAACGCGCCCGGCGCGCGCTTCGTGTATTCGGACGTGGGATTCGAAGTGCTCGGAGAGCTCGTCGAGCGCGTGTCGGGACTGCCGCTCGACGAATATGCAAACAAGCGTGTCTTCGCGCCCCTCGGAATGAAGGAAACCGGCTTCATCCCGCTCGCTCCTTCTTCCTCTTCACCTTCTAAGAAATCTCTTTCTCTCTCCCGAATCGCCCCCACCGAGAAGATCGACGGCACCGTGAGGCGTGGCGCCGTCCACGACCCGCGCGCCTTCGCGCTCGGTGGCGTCGCGGGCCACGCGGGCCTCTTCTCGACCGCCGACGACCTCGCCCGCTTCTGCGCCGCGATGCTCGCGGGCGGCGGAGGCGTTCTGTCGCCCGCGGGCGTCGCCTCGATGATCCGCCCGCGCTTCTACGGCGACGAGAGCCTGCGCGGCCTCGGCTGGGACGTCGGAACCGGGTTCTCGTCGAACCGCGGCGACCTCTTCCCGCTCGGTTCTTTCGGGCACACGGGCTGGACGGGCACGTCGATGTGGCTGGACGCCGCGACGGACACGTTCGTGATTCTCCTGACGAACCGCAACCACCCCGACGAGTCCGGCAATGTCGTCCCGCTGCGGGGCAAGGTCGCGACGATCGTCGCGTCGGCGATCACGGACAGGAAACCGGAAGAGCTTCGAGAGGCTTCGGAGGCGACGGCGCTCCTGGCCGCGGCGGGCGTAATGGCGTCGGGCCCGAAGAGCACGAGCGCGCCTTCGGCGCCTTCTTCGAAGGTGAATGCGGCCGCGGCTGGGCCGACGCGCGTCGTGGGGCAGGTCCGGCCGGGCATCGACACACTCGAAGAGAACTCCTTCAAACAGCTCGCCGGGATGCGCATCGCCCTCCTGACGAACCACACCGGCCTGACGCGTGACGGGAGGTCGACGATCGACGTGCTTTCCTCGGAGAAAGCGAAGGCGGCGGGCATCGTCCTTCTAGGACTCTTCTCCCCCGAGCACGGAATCAGAGGGGCTCTCGACGAAAAGGTGAGCGACTCCGTAGACGAGAGAACCGGCCTCCCCGTTCGCTCGCTCTACGGCGACACGCCGGAGTCGCGCCGGCCGCGGCCCGAGGATCTCGCGGGCCTCGACGCGGTCGTCGTGGACCTGCAGGATGCGGGCTGCCGCTTCTACACGTACCTCACGACGCTCGGCTACGTCCTCGAGGAGGCTGCGAAAGCGAAGGCGAAAGTCGTCGTCCTCGACCGGCCGAACCCGATCCGGTCGGACGTCGCGGAAGGGCCGACTGCGGACGCCGACGCGCTCGCGTTCGTCGCGTACCACGCCGTGCCGATTCGGACCGGCATGACGATCGGCGAGCTCGCGGGCCTCTTCAACGCGGAGAAGAAGATCGGCGCGGACCTGACGGTCGTGAAGATGGCGGGCTACTCCCGCGATCTCTGGTACGACGAGACGGGCCTGCCGTGGGTGAGCCCGTCGCCGAACCTGCGCTCGGTCACGGAGGCCGCGCTCTACCCGGGGATCGGCCTCCTCGAGACGACGAACGTCTCCGTGGGCCGCGGCACGGACGCGCCGTTCGAGCAAGTCGGCGCCCCGTGGATGGACGGCGCGCGCGTCGCCGCGACTCTGAACGCGCGCGGGATCGCCGGCGTGCGCTTCACGCCCGTCGCGTTCACGCCGGTCTCGTCCGTCTTCAGGGGCGAGAGGTGCTCGGGCGTGAGAATCACGCTCGTGAACCGCGACGCGCTGAATGCGGTCGCGCTCGGCTTCCACGCGGCGACCGCGCTCCGGGACCTGCACCCGGCGGAGTGGAAACCCGACCGCTTCAACAGGCTCCTCGTGAACGCCGCCGCCCTCGCCCGCTTCCAACGCGGCGAGACGGCCCGCGAGATCACGGCGGCGTGGGCGGCGGGCGCGATGGAGTTCGAAAAGCGCCGGGCAGGGTTCCTGCTGTACTGACACCGGGGCCGGAAACCGATTCAGGATAGATTGGGGGAAATCCACCAACGCCGACGGAGGCGCCCAATGTCCGATTCGAACCTTTCGCCCTCTCCCTCGCGCCGCGGATTCGCGAAAAGCCTGGCGCTCGCAGCGGCTGCGCCCGCTCTCGCGGGGGCCGGCATCGCCCTCGGCCAGACGGCGCCGGCGCCCACTTCCGCCCCGACCCCCATTCCCACCCCCGAGGCTCCGTCCTCGGTCGCCGAGGCGCTCACCGAGGTCGTTCGAATCCGCTGGGGCAAGCACCTCACCGGCGAGCAGCTCGGCGAGATCGCGAAGACGCTGGACGGCCGCCTCAAGGGGGCCGAGGCCATGAAGAAAGTGAAGCTCACGAACGCGGACGAGCCCGATGTCGTCTTCTTCGCGGAGCTCCCGGGAGGCCGCTGATGGCTCCGCGCGCCGAGGACACTTTCTTTCTTTCCGTCTCCGAGCTGTCGAAGAGGCTCAGGGCGAAGCAGATTTCACCGGTCGCCCTCGCGGAGGGCTACCTCGAGCGGCTCGAGCGCATCGGACCGAAGCTCGGCGCGGTCGTGACGGCCACGCGCGAACGGGCGCTTCAGGAAGCCAGGGCTGCGGAGGCCGAGATCGCGGCCGGAAAGTGGCGCGGCCCGTTGCACGGGATCCCGTACGGCGTGAAGGACCTCCTCGCGACGAAAGGCGTTCCGACGACGTGGGGCGCCGAGCCGTACCGCAATCAGGTCTTCGACGAAGACGCTACGGTCGTGAAGAGACTGCGCGAGGCCGGCGCCGTTCTTATCGGGAAGCTCGCGATGGTCGAGCTCGCAGGCGGCTTCGGCTACAACAACGCGGATGCCTCCTTCACGGGGCCCGGGCGGTCGCCCTGGAACACGGACTTCTGGTCGGGCGGGTCGTCGACGGGCCCGGGCGCCGCCACCGCCGCCGGGCTCGTCGGATTCTCGATCGGCTCGGAGACCTCGGGCTCCATCGTCACGCCCGCCGCGTTTTCAGGCGTGTCCGGCCTCCGGCCCACGTACGGCCGCGTGAGCCGGCACGGCGCGATGGCGCTCTGCTGGACGCTCGACAAGCTGGGGCCGATGTGCCGCTCGGCCGAGGACTGCGGCCTCGTGCTGGCCGCGATCGCGGGAAAGGACCCGAAGGACGCGACGTCCCTGAACCGGCCCTTCCGCCCCGCGCCCGCGAGCGCGAAGCCGAAGCGCTGGAAGATCGGCG
>JAMQPJ010000616.1 GCA_023717585.1 Thermoanaerobaculia bacterium | reverse complement strand
TTTCACGAGGTGGGCGATTACGACGCGCGGATCGCCGGCGCGCCGACGGCGAGGCAATACGCCGGCTGGATGGCCGACGACAAGCACAACCTTTCGCTGTCGGCGCACGCGGAGATCTGGAGAAGGCACGGGCCGCGGCTGCTGTGGCCGCTGTCGCTGGCCTTGCGTGTCGCGTTTCTTCTCGTGAACTTCCTGCGCATCCGAGCTGTCTTTGGCGCCCCGGCCGGCCGTTCGCCCGGCTGACGCATTCCCGGGAGCGAGAGCGAAACGCTCAGGAGGGAGGGCCGGGCCCGGCGCCCGTTCCGCAGGCCTCCTCGAAGTGCCGCATGTAGAGACGCGCGACGGCATCCAGCTCGAACTCGCCCAGCACCCGGTCGCGCAGCCTCCGGCCCATGCCCGGGAGCGCCTCGGGCTCGGCGAGCAGAGCGACGAGGCCGTCGCGGAGCGCCTCGACCGTCGGCGCGACCTCGAGCCCCCCGCGCTCGAGCGTCAGCCGGAGGCCGCAGACCTCGGTCGCGAGAAGCGGCACGCCGGCGGCGCCGGCCTCGAGCGCCACTTGCGACATCGCCTCGCGCCGGGACGGAATCGTGAGGAGGGTCGCCTCCTGCAACGCGCGCGCCTTTTCGGTCGCATCGAGGTGTCCGACGAAGTGCACATGGCCGTCGATGCCCGAGGCGGCCGCCTTCCGCCGAAGGGACTTGCCAAGGCCCTCGTCCCGGCCGGCGAGAACGAGATCGTAGCCGCGCGCGGCCATCCCGCTTTCGAGCCACGCCGCGAGGAGAAGATCGGGGCCCTTGATCGGCGCCAGTCGCCCGAGAAACAGAACGAAGGGCGAACGGATGCCTCGCTCGGAACAGAAGGTTGCCGCGCCTCCGGGCGGCGGTGGAGACGTGACGGCGTTCGGGATGACGCGGATCCGCGAGCCAGAGACGCCGTAGTCGAGGATCTCGGTCACCTCGGAGTCGATCGTCGCGATGACGCCATGCGCGGCGCGAAGCATGCGTCGCCCGCCGAGGAGGTTGTACGCGGCCTTGAGCACCCGTGAGCGGCCGAGGATCGGGAGCGCGCCCGACGGACACACGAAATACGGGACGCCGGCGCGGAGACACGCGCGTGCGACGCCGAGGTTGAGAATCGTCCAGTGGCTCAGCAGGAGGACGGCGTCGGCGTTCCGGACGACGCCGGCGAGCCGTCCCGGAAGCGTCCGCGGCACCCAGAATCGCCGCCAGAGGGTCGGAACGGCGTGGACCGTGCATCCCGCGAGTTCCAGCCGGATCGCGGCCGTCAGGCCGGCGTCGGTCGTCAGGATGCTTGAGGTCGCGCCGAGTCGCGCGAAGGCCGACGCGAGCTGCTTCGCCTTTTCGGCCGTGCCGCCGCCCAACACCTGGTCGATCGTCATGTTCACGACGACGACTCTCATCTCCACACCCGCTTGCGCGAGAGAAACACGACCTCGTTCATCCGACGCGAGCGGTGATTATGACTAAACTTCCGCCTCGATGATGACCGGTTTCCCCAGGATTTCGCTCGTCACCCCTTCACTCGACCAGGGGAAGTTCATCCGGGCGACGATCGAGAGCGTCCTGTCGCAGGGCTACCCGAATCTCGACTACCGCGTACACGACGGCGGATCGACGGACGAGACGCTTGCGGTACTGCGGGAATTCGAACCGCGCGTGACGTTCGTGTCCGAGAAGGATGCCGGACAGGCCGATGCGATCAACCGGGGACTGGCGACGGCGACGGGCGAGGTTCTCGGTTACCTGAACAGCGACGACGTGCTGCGACCCGGCGCGCTCGCGGCCGTGGGTGAGGCCTTTGCTCTGGACCCGGAGCTTCTCTTCGTGTGGGGCCGCGCGAGCTACCTCGACGAGGCCGGGAACGCGGTCTCGCCGTACCTCGCGCGTCCCGACGCCATCGAGCGCCTCGCCGACGCCTGCTTCATCGCGCAGCCTGCGGCGTTCTTCCGGCGAAAGGTCTGGGAGGAGATCGGCCCCTTCGACACCTCGCTTCATCACGCGATGGACTACGACTACTGGCTGCGCATCGCCGCCCGGTACCCGCGATCGAAGATGCGCTTTGTCGACTCTGAGCTGGCCGGTTGCCGGATGCACGCCGACGCGAAGACGGTGGCGGGATGGACGCGCGCGCTGGCCGAGATCTTCGCACTCGTGAAGAGGCGTACGGGCTATGTCTCGCTCTGGTGGTGCGTCGCGAAGTGGGACCACCTGACGGACGGCCGCAGCCAGGCGACCGATCCGCACCCGGTGCCGTGGCGCGCCTATCCGCCCGCGATCCTCGAGTTCATGCGGCGAAACCCGGCGCGGCTGTGGGGCCGGGGGCTTCGCGGAGCCCCGACCGCTCTGGCGAGGAGGCTGGCGGGGGCGTAAGGCCTCACTTCAGGTAGCCGAGGGAGCGAAGCCGCCGTGCGAGCTCCTCGTCGCTCGCCTTCTCTTCGGCGCTCTTC
>JAMQPJ010000612.1 GCA_023717585.1 Thermoanaerobaculia bacterium | reverse complement strand
GAAGAGCGCGCGGAAGTTCCCGTAGCCGAATCCGCGGTCGCCCTCGCGCTGGATGATCTCGTAGAAGAACGGGCCGGCCTTCTCGTCGCCGTACATCGCCATGGCGTCGAGCATGAAGATCTGGAGCAGGTACTTGTCGTCGGCACCGTCCACGAGGATGTGGTTGAGGCGCAAAGCGTCCATGGGCTCCCTGATGTTCGTGATCTTCACGGCTTCGAGGCGCTTGGGCAGCCGGTCGTAGTACGAACCGGGCGCGGGAAGGAACCGGATGCCGTTCGCCCGCAGGGACTCGACCGCCGGAATGATCTCCTTCACGAGGAACGCGACGTGCTGCACGCCCGCGCCATGATGATCCTCGCAGAAGCGGTTGATCTGGCTGTCGCGGAAGAACGGCCGCATGGGCTCGTTCGTGGCGAACTTCACGCCGCTGCCCGGATCGGCCATGACGATCGAGCGAAGGCCGGAACCCGTCATCCGGCGGGCGCCCATCTCGGCCGTGTGGAACTCGACGTCCCAGTAGTGCGAGAAACCGAGCACGTCCCGGTACCAGTTCACGACCGGCAGCATCGTGTAGGCGTTCGACGTCACGTGGTCGATCGTGGCGAAGCCGTGCGGATTCTCGCGCGGCGTGCCGTCTCCGACGTTCTCGAAGTCGGGCGCGAAGTACGGGTACTTCCCGTCCCGCTCGATGAAGCGGAACGTGGTGTCGTCGAGAGGCGTCGCGATGTTGAACGTCCGGAACGCACCGCCTTCGACCTCGTCCACGGCGATGTCCGACAGAAACGTCGCCCCGCGCGCCGCCAGGAAGTCCCAGGCGGCCTGGATGTCGCGTACGCGGAGCGCGAGGGAGGAGATGCCGTCCGGGTGGATCCTCAGGAAGCGGGCCGCCCGGGAGTCCTTCCGCTTCGGGCTGGAGACGAGCACTCGGATCTGTCCGGCGCCGAAGACCGAGGCGATCTCGCCGCCTTTTTCGATCTTCGCCGCGGAGGCGCGCGCGACCTCGGTGAAGCCGAGCGCTTCCGCGTAAAACCGACGGCTCCGCTCGAGGTCCTGGACGACGAAATGGAACGAGTCGTAGCCCACGATACCGAGTGAATCGACCATAATGCGATCTTAGTCCGGGGTGAGGCCGGGCGGGAAGCCGCCGCGGCGACGACTGGAGGTTCGATGGACCCTCAATACCTCGTCTACGACTGGAACCGCGTCGGCGGCGAAGGCCGGCCACGGCACTTTCCCGTCGAGCTCGTCGACGAAACGCTTCGCGACGGCCTCCAGTCCCCGTCGGCGGTCACGCCGACGCTCGACGAGAAGTTCGAGCTGATCGTCCTGATGGAGCGGCTCGGGATCGACACGGCCGTCATCGGGATCCCGGCCGCCGGCGGCAGCTCCGTCGCGGACCTGGAGAAGCTCGTGCTGCGCATGACCGAGGCGCGGCTGTCGCTCAAGCCCTGCTGCGCGGCTCGCACGCTCGCGTCCGACATCGAACCGATCATCGGGATCTCCCAGCGCGCGGGCCGGGCTCTCGAGATGACGACCTTCATCGGCTCGTCGCCGATCCGGCAGTACGTCGAGGACTGGGACCTCTCGCGCATGATGAAGCTGACGCGCGACGCCGTCTCGCTCGGCACGCGTCACGGCCTCGAGGTCACGTACGTGACGGAAGACACGACGCGCGCGCGCCCCGAGGACCTCGTCGCCCTCTACGGGACCGCGATCGCCGCGGGGGCGTCCCGAATCTGCATCTGCGACACGGTGGGCCACGCGACGCCCGAGGGCGCCGCGGCTCTCGTGGGCTTCGTCGCGGAATTCGTGGCGCGGGAGAACCCGGCCGTACGCATCGACTGGCACGGCCATCGGGACCGCGGGCTCTCCATCGCGAACTCTCTCGCGGCCCTGCGCGCCGGGGCGCACCGGATCCACGGTTGCGGGCTGGGGGTGGGGGAACGCGTGGGAAACACGCCTCTCGATCTCCTGCTCGTGAACCTCCAGCTCCTCGGCTGGATCGATCGCGATCTGTCCGCTCTCGCGCGCTACGTCGCGAGGGTGTCGGCGTGCCTGAAGGTGCCGATCCCCGACGGCTACCCGGTCGTCGGGCGCGACGCCTTCCGGACCGGGACGGGCGTCCACGCGGCCGCGATCGTGAAGGCGCGCGCGAAGGGTCACGACTGGCTCGCGGACCGGGTCTACTCCGGCGTTCCCGCCGGGATGGTGGGCCTCGCACAGGTGATCGAGGTCGGCCCGATGTGCGGCGAGTCGAACGTCATCTTCTGGCTGCGGGAACGGGGCATCGAGCCCACGGCCCAGCGGGTCGCCGCGCTCTTCCGGGCCGGAAAGGCCTCCGACACGTCCTTTCCGAGGCCGAGATCCGGACCATTCTCTCGGCTCTTCCTTGTCCATGCGGCCTGGCGGCCCCCGCCGCCGAGATGGCCGCCAGGAACCCCCGGGACTCGCGACCCGACGTTTGAGGCCCGGCTTCCGTAGAATCGTCGAGTGAGTACGGGATCTCCTGCCAAAACGCCGGCCGGCGTCTTCTTTCAGAAGCACCTCCCGCTCTTTCTCGACTATCTTTCGGCGGAAAAGGGTCTCTCTTCGAACACGCTCGAGGCGTACCAGCGCGATCTCGCGGCGTTCGGGACGCATCTCGGTTCCTCGCGCACGAATCCGTCCCGGGTCACGCGCGCCGACATCGTCGCGTATCTCGGCGTCCGGCGCGCGGAGGGAATGTCGCCGCGCACCCTCGCGCGGCTCACCTCGGCGCTGCGCGGCCTCTACGGGTTTCTCGCCGCGGAGAGGATCCTCGAGGCGGACCCGACGGCCGACCTCACGAATGCCCGGCGATGGGCGATGCTCCCGAAGGTCCTCTCGCCGGACGACGTGACGCGTCTTCTGGACGCGCCGGACGTGACGACCCCGCGAGGCCTCCGGAACCGGGCTCTCTTCGAGCTGCTCTACGCCTGCGGCCTCCGGGTCTCCGAGCTCGCGGCGCTTCCCGTGGAGGCCCTGCGCCTCCCGGAGGGCTTCATCGTGGTGCGCGGCAAAGGCGCGAAGGAGCGGGTCGTGCCGATCGCGGATTCCTCCGCGCGCTGGGTCGCGCGCTATCTTCAGACGGCGCGGGCCGCGAAGCCGGGGGCGGCGGGGCGATGGGTGTTCCCCGGCGCGCGCGGAAAGCCGATCACCCGCCAGACCATCTTCCTCGCGCTGAAGGCCGCGGCGCGGAAAGCGGACCTGCCGGCTTCCGCCGTGTCTCCCCACGTGCTCCGGCACGCGTTCGCCACGCATCTCGTGGACAACGACGCCGACCTGAGGGCCGTTCAGATGATGCTCGGCCACGCGGACATCGCCACGACCGAGATCTACACTCACGTCTCGCGGTCGCGCGTCCGCAAGGTCTACGACCGGACGCATCCCCGGGCGTAGCGATGGAATCGGTGATGATCGAAAAAGAGAAGGAGAAAGATCTTCTTAGAAGGGTAAGAGGGACCGCTGCGGCGGGTTTTGCACTCGTCTTTCTTGGCGTGTTTCTTGGTGCGGCGCCGGCGGCTCAGGCCACCCTCGTCGTCTTCGAGGACGGGCGCCACATCCGGGTGGCAAGCTATGAAGTAGTGGATGGCGACCGGCTCACGGTCGGGCTCCACGGCGGCGGGTCGATGACGATTCCCCTCGATGTCGTCGAGCGCATCGTGGACGAGGAATACGAGCGCCCGGCTCCCGCAAAGCCCGAGGACGCCGGTCCAATCGCGGCCGAGCCTCCCGCAGGAACGGGCCGCTCTGTCCGCGCTTTCTCAGAAAATCTCTCTCTTCTCTTCTCCTCTCTTTCGCCGCTCTACTCGTCGCACATTTTCGCCGCCGCGAAGGAGCACAAGGTCGATCCTTCGTTCATCGCGGCCGTCATCAAGGTCGAGTCGAACGGTCACGCGTATGCCGTGTCACGCAAAGGCGCGCGCGGACTCATGCAGCTCATGCCCGCCACGGCGCGGCGCCTCGGCGTGAGGAGCCCGTTCGACCCGCGGGACAACATCCGTGGCGGCGTCGCGTACCTCGCCGAGCTGGCCGAGAGGTTCGGCGAGACGAACGCGGATCTCATCCTGGCGGCCTACAACGCGGGCGAAAACGCGGTCGAGGAGTACGGAGGCGTCCCGCCGTACCGGGAAACCCGCGACTACGTGAAACGCGTCCTCGCGCTGTGGGGCCCATTGCCGCAGGGGGCGCGCGCGGCGCTCTGAAGATGTTCCGGACGGCGCGCGCGTTCCTCCTGGTCGCTCCGGGGGCCTTCCTTCTCGTTCTCGTCGCGTACCTCGTGGCCCACCCGCGCGCCGCAGAGTCCTTCACCGCGTATCCGATCCTCGCCGACGCCCTCGGGGCCGCCCTGACGAGGAGGCCCCTCGTACGTTTCATCGCGGCGTCGACCGTGTCTTTCCTCCCGCCCTACCTCATGGCGGG
>JAMQPJ010000599.1 GCA_023717585.1 Thermoanaerobaculia bacterium | reverse complement strand
CCGACTACGAAGCGGCCTGGAGCGTGAAAGACGCCGCCGCGCTGGCACGCCTCTTCGCCGAGGACGGGTTCGTCCTGGCGGGCGGCCGGCCGCCCGTCCGGGGCCGCGCCGCGATCGAGAAGCACTACTCGGGCTCGGGCGGCCCGCTCGCGCTGCGCGCCCTCGCGTTCGGCGCGCAGGGAAACGTGGCGTACATCATCGGCGGATACGCGGGCCGAACGGGAGACCCGGATGACGGGAAGTTCACGCTGACGCTGCGCCAGGACCCGAACGGGCGGTGGCTCATCGTGTCGGACATGGACAACGGGAACCGGCCGCCACGCTGAACGGGTCGGCGTCCGGACGGGTCAACGGGCCGCCGCGTCCAGGAACGCGCGCACGCGGTGCGCGAGGGCGTCGGGAGAGAAAGGCTTCTGGAGGAGGGGCGCCCCCTCCGGAAGGAGGGCACCCGAGTCGGACTCCGCGTAGCCCGAAATGTAGAGCACGGGGAACCTGAGGCCGCGGGTTGCGAGGTGGCCGGCCATCTCGGGCCCGCTCATCCCGGGCATCACGACGTCCGTCACGACGAGACCGATCGCTCCCGCGTTCGCCTCGGCAAGCGCGATCGCCTCCGGGCCCGACGCCGCCGCGAGGACCGTGTAGCCGCGGCCGCGGAGGACGTCCGTCGCGAGCTTGCGGACGAGCTCCTCGTCCTCGACGAGCAGGATCGTCTCGGTCCCGCGCGCGAGCGGGCGGAGGAGGGCGCCGGACTTCCTCCGGGTTCCCACGGGGGACTCCTCGGTCCGGGGGAGGAAGACTCGGAAGGTCGTCCCAATCCCCGGCTCGCTCGCGACTTCCGTGAAGCCACCGGCCTGACGGACGATCGAGTAGACCGTCGCGAGGCCCAGCCCCGTCCCCTTGCCCTTCGGCTTCGTGGTGAAGAAGGGCTCGAAGATGTGCCTGAGCGCCTCGGCGCTCATCCCGACGCCGTCGTCCGCGATGGAGAGGACGACCCACGAGGCGTCACGGGACCCGTCGCCCACGCTCCCGTCCTCGCTGTCGCGCGTCACGTTCGCCGCCTCGATGCGGAGAGTCCCGCCCTTCGGCATCGCGTCGCGCGCGTTGACGACGAGGTTCAGGATGACCTGCTCGATCTGCGCGCGGTCCGCCCGCACCCGCCCGATGTCGTCGGGGACGACGGTCCTGAAGACGATGTCCTCGCCGATCACGCGCCGCAGCATCTGCTCCATCCCGCGGATCGCGGCCGCGACGTCGACGACCTCGACCTGCTCGACCTGCTTCCGGCTGAACGTGAGGAGCTGCCGCGTCAGCGCGGCGGCGCGCTGCGCCGCGGCGAGGATCTCGTTCAGCTCTGCGGTCTTCGGGTCCTCCGGCCCGACGTCCTGCAGGATCAGCTCCGTGTAGCCGAGGATCGCCGTCAGGAGATTGTTGAAATCGTGCGCGATGCCGCCCGCCAGCCGTCCGACGGCCTCCATCTTCTGGGACTGCCGGAGCTGCGCCTCGAGCTGCTGGCGCTCGGAGAGGTCACGCGCGTTGATGATGAGGCCTTCGATCCCGGTCTCCGGCGGGAGGGGCTTGCCGATCACCGAGAGGAGGCGCCACGTCCCGTTTGAATGCCGCATGCGAAACTCGACGTGCTCAAAACGGGTGCCGCGCGTGAGAACGCCTGCGATACGCTCCTTGATGCGGGGGGAGTCCTCGGGGTGGACGAGGTCGAAGGCAATTATCCCCTTCACGTCGTCGGGACGGATCCCGAGCAGCCGCTCGACCGACGGGCTCGCGAAGAGTACCCTGCCGTCGGGCGCGAGGACCGCGGTGAGGTCGAGCGCGTGCTCGATGAGCGAGCGGTAGTAGAGTTCGCTCTTCGCGAGGGCGGCCTCGGCTTCCTTGCGGCCCGTGACCGCGCGCGCGAGTTCGCGCAGCTCCTCCTCGGTCCTCTTCGATTCGGAAATGTCGTGGACGAAGCCTTCCAGCTCCATCGCGTCCGGTTCCTTGCCCGGGACGCGCCGCATGTCGACGCGCACCCACAGAGAAGAGCCGTCCTTTCGCCGCAGCCGGACGTCGTAGCCGTGGAGCTCGCCCTGGCGCCGGTATTCCTCGAGGAGGCGCTGGCGGTCCGTGGGCTCGAAGTAGACGTCCGTCAGGATGTCGAGGAGCAGGACTTCCGCGGCGCTCGCGTACCCGAGCATCCGCGCGAACGCGGCGTTCGTGTACAGGAACCGCCCTTCCCGTGTCGTCCGGTAGATCCCGATCGGGGCGCGTTCGATGAGCTCGCGGGCCTGGGCTCCCTTCATCGGGTCAGTCGGCCAGCGTCGAGAGGTCGGGCTTCGCCGTCGGTGCCGTTTCCGCACTCATGTGAGCTCCTTTACCGAAGAATGGGCGGGATTCTATGGGGCTCTCGAAAGAGCGCCCGGTCAATGAAGTAGCGGCATTATAAGCAAAACTTACGCTTGACTTACGCCTCGACCGGACATACGTTCGAGGCATGTCGGCGCTGCCTCTCCCCGCCCTTCCTCGACAGCTTCCTGAAGAGCTTCCTAAAGAAATAGCCGCGCAGATGACCACTGCCGCGAGGCTCTCGCGCGGGCGCTTCGTCACGGGCCCGGCCTGTCTGCCAACAGGGTGCGAGGGGCTGGACCGCCTCCTCGGGGGCGGGCTGCCGCGCGGGGCGCTGGTCGAAATGTCGGGGCGCGCGTCCTCGGGCCGCTTCTCGATCGCGCTCTCCGCGCTCGCCGCCGCAACACAAACGGGCGAGGCCGCCGCTCTCGTCGACCCCGGCGACCACTTCGACCCCCAGGGCGCGGCCGCCGCGGGCGCCGAGCTTTCGCGGGTGCTGTGGCTGCGCCCGCGCGGGGTGAAGATGGCGCTCGCCGCGACCGAGACCGTCCTCGCCACGGGCTTCGCCCTCGTCATCCTCGACCTCGGGCTCGCGCGCGTCTCGCGCAGGCGCTACGACGACGCCGTGTGGCTGCGCCTCGCGCGGCGCGCGCGCTTTCACGACGCGGCGCTCTTCGTCCTCGCGCCCTACCGCGTCACGGGCACCGCGGCGCGCATCGTCCTCGCGGCGGATGCGGCGCGGGCGGGCTGGGACCGCTCACGGCAGAGCCTTTCGCTCCTCGACGGCCTGTCCGCGCGCCTCGTGGTGGAGAAAAACCTCGAGAGGCGCGAAATGCAGACGGGAAAAACCAGCCTGCTGAATCTTTCCCTGTTG
>JAMQPJ010000586.1 GCA_023717585.1 Thermoanaerobaculia bacterium | reverse complement strand
GAAGAGCTCGGGATGCTGGTTCAGGACGGCGCCCACGAGGAGGCCCCCGTTCGACCCGCCCGCGATCGCGAGCTTCTTCGCCGACGTGACCTTGTTCGCGATCAGCCACCGGGCCGCGGCCGCGAAGTCGTCGAAGACGTTCTGCTTCTTCTCGAGCATCCCGCCTTTGTGCCACTCCTCGCCGTATTCCGAGCCGCCGCGCAGGCACGCCTGCGCGAACACGCCCCCGCGCTCCACGAAGGCGAGGTCCTTCACGGAGAAGGACGGCAGCTCGGGAACGTTGAAGCCGCCGTAAGCGGTGAGAAGGGTCGGATTCGTGCCGTCCCACGGGATGCCCTTCTTCGCGACGAGGAACATCGGCACTTTCGTGCCGTCCCTGCTCCGGTAGAAGACCTGTTTCGTTTCGAAGCCGGCCGGGTCGAAGTCCACGCGCGGCCTCCGGAAGAGGGTCGCGGTGGCCGAAGCAAGGTCGAGCCGGTAGACGGTCGGCGGGAACGTGAAGGAGGCGAACGTGAAGAAAGTGTCCGCGTCGGCGCGCCGCCCCGAAAAGCCGCTCACCGCGCCGAGTACGGGCAGCGCGATCTCCTGGCCGGGCTTGCCGTCTCGCCCGTGGATCCGCGCGCGCTCGGAGGCGTCCCGCATCGTGACGACGACGAATCGGTCCCCGACCGCGTGTACGGATCGGAGGACGGAGTCGCCCTCCGGGATGACGTCCACGAGGACCGGGGCCGCGGCCGCGAGGTCCACGGACACGAGCCGGCCGCGGGGAGCGCCCCGGTCCGTGCGCAGGTAGGCCGTCGTGCCCTCGCTGTCGACCCAGGCCCATCGTGAGGAGAAGTCGTCGAAGAGCTTGAAGAAGGTCGCGCCTTCCCGGGAGAGGTCCTTCACCCAGAGGCGGTTCTTCCCGCTCGAGCCGCGGGAGATCGACAGGACGAGCCATCGGCCGTCCTCCGAGACGCGCACCTGATGGAGGAAGCCGGGGTCCTCGGGGGCGTGGACGAGGACATCGGACGCCTGCGGCGAGCCGAGGCGGTGGAAGAAGACCTTCTGGTTCTTCACGACGGCGTCCAGCTCCCGGCCGGAGGCGGGCGCGTCGTAGCGGGCGTAATAGAACCCGCTGCCGTCCTTCGCGAACGCGGGCGCCGAGAACTTGATCCACTTCAGGGCGTCGCCCGTGTCGCGGGAGGACGCCACGTCGAGGACGCGCCACTCCTGCCAGTCCGACCCGCCCGAGGTCAGGCCGTACGCCAGGGTCTTCCCGTCCCGCGAGATCGCCATGCCCGAGAGCGCGACGGTGCCGTCCTTCGAGAGGGTATTCGGATCGACGAGGACGCGGGGCACGGCGCCGCCTTCGTCCACGACGTAGAGCACCGCCTGGTTCTGGAGGCCGTCGTTCAGGGAGTAGAAGAGGCGCCCGCCTTCCCGGACGGGCCTCGTGAAGCGCTCGTAGTTCCAGAGCTTCGTGAGCCGGTCCCGGATTGCGGCGCGCTCGGGAATGGCGTCCAGAAAGGCGCGCGTCATCGCGTTTTCCGCTTCGATCCACGCCCGGGTCTCCGGCGCATCCGGGTCCTCGAGCGGGCGGAACGGATCCAGGACCCTGGTCCCGTGGTAGTCGTCCACCTGGTCGGCGCGCGGGGCCTTCGGGTAGGCGGGGCGGGTGGCCGCGTCCCCCGCGAGAACGCACCCGGTCGAGAAGGCGAGGGACAGGCACAGCCCGACGGACCTCGAGGTGGCGTGATTCATGCGCATGATCCTACCGCCCGGGGCCGCGGCTGTACCATCCCGGGTCATGTCTCGAAACCGTCGCACGATCGCCATCCACAAATTCGGCGGGACCTCCCTCGGAGACGCGTCCCGCATCCGGAATGCCGCAGGCCTCCTCGCCGCCGCCCGAAGGAGGCGGCCCGTGGTGGCCGTCGCCTCCGCCATGGGGGGCGTCACGGACGTCCTTCTCGAGGCCGCGCGCGACGCCGAGAGAGGCCGTCTCGGCCTCGCCCGGAAGGCCGTCGAGTCGCTGAGGGTGCGCCACGCCGCCGCCGCCCGGGAGCTGGGGGTGCGCTTCGACGAGGCGCCGCTCCGCGAGCTCGAGGCCGCGCTCCAGGGCGTCTCCCTCCTGCGCGAGCGCACGGCCCGCGTGACCGACCTCGTCTCCTCTTTCGGAGAACGCCTTTCGGCGCCGATGCTCGCCGCCGCGCTCGCGAAGGTCGGCGTTCAGGCGCGCGCCGTCGATGCCCGCGACATGCTCGTCACGGACGACCGCCACGGCGCGGCCACTTGCGACCGCAAGCGAAGCGACCCACGCGTGCGGCGCCGCCTGCGCCCGCTCCTCTCGGCGGGCGTCCTGCCCGTCGTGACGGGCTTCATCGCCCGGAGCCTGAAGGGCGAGACGACGACGCTCGGCCGCTCCGGCTCCGACACGACCGCCGCCCTGCTCGGGGCCGCGCTCCTGGCCCGGGAGGTCGTCATCTGGACGGACGTGGACGGCGTTCTTTCGGCGGATCCCCGCCTCGTGAAAGGGGCGCGCCTCCTTTCGCGCCTCTCGTATCGCGAGGCGGCGGAGATGACGTACTTCGGGGCGAAGGTCCTGCATTTCCCGGCGGTCCTCCCCGCGATCGCGGCGGAGATCCCGCTCGTCATCCGCAACTCCTTCCGCCCGGAGATCAAGGGCACGACGATCGCGTCGCGGGGAGACGGCGCCTCCGGCATCCGCGCCGTGACCGCGGTTCCGGGGATGTGCCTCCTCTCGCTGGACGGCCGGGGGATGACGGGGATTCCCGGCATCGCGGCCCGCGTGTTCTCGGCTACGGCGCGCCTCGGCGTCTCGGTCGTCATGTTCTCGCAGGCGTCCTCGGAGCAGAACATCGCGCTCGTGATCCCGGAGGGCGACCGCGCCCGCACGGTCGCCGCCCTCGAGCAGGAATTCCGCTGGGAGCGCCTGACGGGCGCGATCGACTCCGTGAACGCGCGCGCGCCGATCGCGGTCGTCGCGGCGGTGGGGGATGGCATGCGCGGCACGCCCGGGATCGCCGCGAAGGTCTTCGCGGCCGTCGCGCGCGCGAAGGTGAACGTCGAGGCGATCGCGCAGGGCTCGTCCGAGTGCAACATCAGTTTCGCGGTAGACGGAAAGGATCGCGACAAGGCCGTGAGGGCCTTGCATCGGGTCGTTGCTTCTTGATGCAGGGGAGGCGTCGTCCGTCTTCGCATCGGGTCGCGCCGGGTTCGCCTCCCCCGCACCCCCTCATGCCCTCTCAGGACGAAGCGGCGCGGTCGCGCTCCGCGCGACCCCTAGTACCCTCTAAGAGAATATTTTCCTCCTCTTCCTTCCCTTCTTCGGTCTCCGTTTTCG
>JAMQPJ010000582.1 GCA_023717585.1 Thermoanaerobaculia bacterium | reverse complement strand
TCTCGGCCCGAACGGCGGCGGCAAGACGACGCTGTTCCGGATCCTCGCGACCTTGCTGCCGCCCGGCGCCGGGAGCTTCTTGATCGACGGGCTCGATCCCGCGGTGGCCGGCCGCGACGTGCGCCGGCGCCTCGGCGTCGTCTTCCAGGCGGTGAGCCTCGACAAGAAGCTGACCGTCGGGGAGAACCTCGCGCTCCAGGGCGACTTGTATCGCCTCCCGTCGCGTGCGCGGGCCGCGCGCGTCCACGAGCTCCTCGAGACGTTCGGCCTCGAGGACAGGGAGGGCGACCTCGTCGAGACCCTCTCCGGCGGTCTCGCGCGCCGCGTCGAGATCGCGAAGGCGCTCCTTCACGCTCCGCCCGTGCTCCTCCTCGACGAGCCGTCGACGGGCCTCGATCCGGGCGCGCGGCGGGATCTCGTCGGGCTCCTCGGCTCTCTGGCCCGGGCGGGAACGGCGGTGCTCCTGACGACGCACCTCTTTGAGGAGGCCGAGGCCGCGCATCGCATCGGCATCCTCGACCGCGGGCGCCTCCTCGCGCTCGACACGCCCGCCGCGCTGAAGGCGACCCTGGGCGGGGACGTCGTGTCCGTGGAGGCGAAGGACGAGACCGGCGCGCCAGCCCTCGCGGCCGCGATCGGAAGCCGCGTCGGCGCCGAAGCCGGGCGCATCACGGTGGTCGGGCCCACGGTGAGAGTCGAGCGCCCGGCCGCGCACACGTTCGTGCCGCGCCTCGTGGAGGCGTTCCCGGGCGCGTTCCGGTCCGTGACGCTCGGCGCGCCCTCCCTCGAGGACGTCTTCATCGCGAGGACCGGCCGCCGCTTCCGCGAGGCGGAGGCGGAGGCGGTCGATTCCGGGATCGGCATCGGATGAGCGCAACATGAACCCCTCTCTCGCCCTCGCGCGCCGCGAGATCGTCCGCTTCCTGAGGCAGAAGAGCCGCGTCATCGGCGCGATCGCCCCGCCCCTCGTCATGTGGATTCTCGTGGGAGCCGGCTTCAGGGGCTCTTTCCGCGAAGACTCGTTCGCCTATTTCTTTCCGGGGACGATCGTCCTCGTCGTCCTCTTCGCGGCGATCTTCGCCACCATCTCCGTCATCGAGGACCGGCGCGAAGGTTTCCTCCAGGGCGTCCTCGTGTCTCCCGTCGCTCCATCCTCCATCGCGCTCGGAAAAGTCCTCGGCGGCACGGTGCTCGGCCTGATCCAGGGGCTCCCGCTCCTCGTCCTCGTGCCCGTGGCCGGCCTGAAGGCCGACGCCGCCGGGCTCGTCACGGCCGCCGCTCTGCTCGTCGTTCTGGCCTTCGCCCTCACGGCGCTCGGCTTCGCGATCGCCTGGTGCCTCGAGTCGACCCAGGGATTCCACGCGATCATGAATCTCTTCCTGATCCCGATGTGGCTGCTCTCCGGCGCCTTTTTTCCCGTCGACGGCGCGCCCGTGTGGCTCCGCGCGGCGATGGCCGTCAACCCGCTCACTTACGGGGTCGCGGCCCTGCGCCGCGCTCTCGGCGGCGCCGCGCCCTCGTGGACGTCCCCCGCGCTCTCCTTCGCCGTGACGATCGCCTTCGCCGTCGTGACGTTCGGGGCCGCCGTCGCCGTCGTCGCGCGCTTTCCGGCCGGCCCCGCCGGCCGGCCCGTCCCGCCGCGTGCCGCAGAAAACACGTGAGGCACCCATGACCGTCCGCGACCTGCCCACGTTGAACGCCTGCCTGAACGCGACGAGCGCGGTCCTCCTCGCCCTCGGCTGGATCCTCATCCGCTCGGGCCGGAGAGCCGCGCATCGCCGCGTCATGATCGCGGCGTTCGCCTGTTCGACGGTGTTCCTCGCGAGCTACCTCACCTACCACGCGCAGGTGGGAAGCGTTCGCTTCCCCGGGACGGGCGCCACGCGCACGCTCTACCTCGGCATCCTCCTCACGCACACGGTCCTCGCGGCCGCCGTCGCCCCGATGGCCGTCGTGACGTTTTCTCTCGCCTGGCGCGGCCGCTTCGAGAAGCACCGGCGCCTCGCGCGCTGGACCCTCCCGATCTGGCTCTACGTCTCCGTGACGGGGGTCGTCGTGTACGTGATGCTGTACCGGATGAGGTGGTGATCCCGCGTTCTCAGGCTCTTTGCGCCCGGCCCCATTTCGCGACGAGCTCGCCGATGCGCGCGAGCGTCACGGGCTTGCTGACGAAGTCGTTCATGCCCTCTGCCTCGCAGCGCTCCTTGACGAGGTCGGACGTGAGCGCCGTGAGGGCGACGACCGGCAGCCGATCGCCGCCGGGCAGGGCGCGCAGCCGCCTCAGGACCTGAAAGCCGTCCATCGTGGGCATCTGGAGGTCCAGGAGGACGAAGTCGAAACGGAAGCCCGCGGCCGCGTCCACGGCCTCGCGGCCGTTCGCCGCCGTGAGGACCTCCGCGCCCCGCGACCTGAGCATGTGGGCGAGGAGCTCCCGGTTTTCCTCGTTGTCTTCCACGAGCAGCACCCGCGGCCGGCCATCGGCGCCGCCGATC
>JAMQPJ010000549.1 GCA_023717585.1 Thermoanaerobaculia bacterium | reverse complement strand
GACGATCTTGTAGAGCGGCGGCTGCGCGATGTAGAGGTATCCGCGCTCGATCGCGGCGCGCATCTGGCGGAAGAAAAACGTCAGGAGGAGCGTCCGGATGTGCGAGCCGTCGACGTCGGCGTCCGTCATCAGGACGATCTTGTGGTAGCGGATCTTGTCCGGGTCGAAGTCCTCGCCGATCCCGGCGCCGAGCGCGAGGATCAACGAGCGGATCTCCGCGAACGCGAGCATCTTGTCGAAGCGCGCCTTCTCGACGTTCAGGATCTTGCCCTTGAGCGGGAGGATCGCCTGCGTGCGCCGGTCGCGCCCCTGCTTGGCCGAGCCGCCGGCCGAGTCGCCCTCCACGATGAAGATCTCCGAGAGCGCGGGGTCCCCTTCCTGGCAGTCCGCGAGCTTTCCGGGAAGCCCCGCCCCGTCCAATGCGCCCTTCCTCCTCACGAGCTCGCGCGCCTTGCGGGCGGCCTCGCGCGCCCGCGCCGCGTCCACGATCTTCTCGACGATGCGGCGCGCGACCTTCGGGTTCTCCTCGAAGAAGCTCGAGAGCTTCTCGTAGGTAACCGTTTGCGTCCAGGTCTTGGCTTCCTGCGAGACGAGCTTCTCCTTCGTCTGCGAGGAGAACTTCGGGTCGCGGATCTTCAGCGACACCACGGCCGTGAGCCCTTCGCGGCAGTCGTCGCCCGAGAGCGTCGTGTCCTTGAGGTTCTTCGTGAGGCCGGCGCCCTCGGCGTACTTCTGGATCGCGCGGGTGAGCGCCGTCTTGAGGCCTTCGAGGTGCGTGCCTCCGTCCTTGTTCGAGATCGTGTTCGTGAAGCAGTAGATCTGCTCGGTGTAGCCCTCGTTCCACTGGAGCGCGACGTCCAGGCGTTCTTTTTTCGCGTCCACCGCGGCGTTGCCGCTCGGGTCCTTCACGTCGGAGAACGTGATGACCGATTCATGGAGCGGCTGCTTGTTCTTGTTGAGGTGCTCGACGAACGACCGGATGCCCCCGTCGTACCGGAACCGGTGCTTCTTCTCGCCCTTCTCGTCGCGCTCGTCGAGGATGTCGATGGCGACGCCGGAGTTCAGGAACGCGAGCTCTCTCAGCCGCTGCGAGAGCACGTCGAAGCTGTAGCTCGTGACGGAGAAGATCTCGGGATCGGCCCGGAACGTGATCTTCGTGCCGGTCTTCGCCGTCTTGCCGACCTCGCGGATCGGCTCGAGCGGGACGCCCTTGGCGTAGTTCTGCTGGAAGACCTTGCCTTCCCTCTTGATCTCGACCTCGAGCGCTCCCGCCAGTGCGTTGACGACGGAAAGGCCCACCCCATGAAGGCCGCCGGAAACCTTGTACGCGTTGTCGTCGAACTTGCCGCCCGAGTGGAGGTCCATCAGGATGATCTCCAGCGTCTCGCGGCCGTGCACCGGATGGGGCCCGACGGGGATCCCGCGCCCGTTGTCCTCGACGGTGACCGTGTCGTCCGCGTGGACGACGACCGAGATCGTGTCGCAGTACCCGGCCTGGGCCTCGTCGATCGCGTTGTCCACGAGCTCGGTGACCATGTGGTGAAGGCCCGAGATGTCGTCGGTGTTCCCGATGTACATCCCCGGCCGCTTGCGCACGGCCTCGAGCCCCTTGAGGAGCTTGATCGAGCTCGTCCCGTAGTCCTCGGCGCCCGCGTGCGTGGGCTGAAGCGGAGGAAGCGTCTCGGACAGGGCCGGGCCCTCGCGGCCCTCGCTCATCTCGGGCCCCCCGCGGCCGCGCGGTTTTCGGGGCTCCGCCCGGCCCCCAGGATTCCCTCGCGGGCGAGTCTGCCGGCGGACATCCGGTAGATCGACCCCGCGGGAAGCGGCAGGCCGCGCACGGCCTCGGGCCGGGCGGACGTCAGACACACCTGGCCCTCCTCCGGCAGCGCCTCGGCAAACGCGCCGAGGACACGCGGATCCCATTCGGAATCGAAGTCGTCGAACCCGAGGAGCGGAGCCCGCCTTTCGCCGCCCGCGAGAAGGGACATCTCCGCGAGCGTCCACGCGAGCAGAAAGGTCCGCGTCTCGCCCGAAGAAGCCCGGCTCGCCACGGCGACGCCGTCGGCCCGGAGCACGGCGTCATCCCGATGCGGTCCGACGAGACACCGCTGGGCGCGCCGCTCCTCGCTCTTCCGGCCGCGCAGGAGGGCTTCGAGGGCGTCCCCCATCTCGCGCGCGCCGCCCGTCGCCGGCAGGTCGCTCACGAGCTCGAGCGAGATGTTGCGAAACGGGGACCCGAGGGCCTCCGCGTGGCGGGCGATCTCCCGTTCGAGGCTCACG
>JAMQPJ010000540.1 GCA_023717585.1 Thermoanaerobaculia bacterium | reverse complement strand
GTAGCCCCCGCCCGGAACGGCCTTCTGCGCCGTGCCCGTCTTGCCGGCTGCGGTGTAGCCCGGAATCGCGGCCGCTTTCCCCGTTCCCATCTCGACGACCCTCTGGAGGAGAACCCGCATCACGCGTGCCGTCTCCGGGCTCATGAGGCGCCGCGGCGCCGGGCGTTCGATGCTCCGTTCCGGCGCACCCGGAATCTGAATCACATCAACCAGGTGTACTGCGGGAAGCACGCCGCCGTTCGCGATCGCGGCGTAGGCCCGCGCCATCTGCAGGATCGTGACGCCGATCTCCTGCCCGAACGCCATCGTCGGCAGCGTGAGAGCGCTCCAGCCGGCCTTGTCCTGGAGGATGCCTGCGGTCTCGCCCTCGAGCTCGACGCCCGTCTTCTGGCCGAATCCGAAGTCCCTGACCGACTTGTAGAACGGGGCGCGGCCGATCGTCATGGCAACGTGGGCGATCCCGATGTTCGAGGAGAGCGCGAGGATCTCGCCGATCGTGAGCGTGCTCCAGCCTTTGCCACCGTGCTCGTGGATCGTGTTGGAACCGATCGTGAGCGTGCCGCCGCCGCAATCGATCGGGTCGTCGAGAGTGATCGTGCCCGAGTCGAGCGCGGTCGCGGCCGCCACGATCTTGAACGTCGACCCCGGCTCGTACGCGTCCGCGAGAGGCGGGCAGCGCCGCGCCTCGGCGTCCACATCCGAGAACCGGTTCGGGTCGAACGTGGGATACGAGGCGAGCGCGAGAATCGCCCCCGTCTCCGGATCGAGAACGACGGCCGAGGCCCCCTTCGCGCGCGATTCGGTCACGGCTTTCGCGAGCTCGCGTTCGGCCGCGTGCTGGATCGCGGTCCGGAGCGTGAGGGTGAGCGACGCGCCCTCGTTGCCCTCGGGCGGGGCGTCGCCGCTTTCGCGGGCCCGCGTCGAGTACGGGCGCTGTGCCGCGTCGCGGAGAAGCGTGACGCGGGCCGGCTTGCCGCGCACGTCGGCGTCGAAGCGATATTCGAGCCCCGCGAGACCCTGGTTGTCGGTGCCGACGTAGCCCAGCGCCGCCGCCGCGAGCGTGCCCTCGGGATAGCGCCGCACGGATTCGGCCACGAGCTGGATGCCGGGGAGGCGCTTCTCGGCGACGAGGGCCTTCACGCGCGCGGCGACTCCGTCGCTCACGCGCCGGGCGAGCCAGATGAAGTCGCGGTCCGGGCTCTCGAGCTTCCGGGCGAGCTCCTTCGCCGGGTGCTTGAGCAGAGGCGCGAGGAGAGCGGCCTCCTTGTCGGCATCGGCGACGTCCGAGGGAATCGCGAACACGGACTCGGCGCGGGCGTTGATCGCGAGATAGGTGCCGTCGGCGTCCTTGATGACACCGCGCCGCGGGGCGAGATCGACGGTGCGCTCCTGCTGTCTGGCGGCCCGCCGCGTGAACTCGTCCTTCCTGAGGACTTGCAGGTCGACGAGACGCACGAGGAGCACGAGGATCCACAGCCCGACGCCCGCGAGCATCAGGAGTGCGCGGCGATCCGGGCGCGGGCCGGCGCTCAATTCCCGGCCTTTACGGGCGCGGACGCCTCGGTCTGCGGGGCGGGGGCGCCCGGAGGCGGGGGGACGGGAGCGGAGCCCGGAGCGGAGCCCGGAGCGGAGCCCGGAGTGGAGTCAGGAGCGGAGGCGAGAGCCGATGCAAGAGCCGTGTCCTTGACGAGGATGACCTGGTCGAGCGTGGGCGGCACGAGGCCCAGCGTGCCGCGCGCGATGGGCTCCACGCGCGCGAGCGCGGCGGCCTGGGCGCGGGACATCTCGAGGCGGTGCTTTCTCTCGAGCAGCGCTTCGCGGTTCTTCGAAACGCTGGCGAGCTGGTATCCGAGACGAACCGTCTCGAGATTCGCCCAGATCGCGAGGAACAGGACCACCGCCGGCGGCATTGCGGCCAGCGCGAGCGCGACGAGCTCGCGCGTCCGCTGCCGGTCGCGCTCCCGCACGAGATAGAGATTTTCGACCGGGCGGCGGACCGCGTACGCCATGGGCGGAATTCCTACCCCTGGGGCGTGCCCGGACCGGCGCCGTTCTCGGCGACGCGCTCGAGGACGCGCATCCGCGCCGAGCGCGCGCGGGGGTTTTCGCCGAGCTCGGCGAGCGTGGGTCGAATGGACCGGCGCGTGACGAGCGCCATGACGCGGCGGCGCGAGCACACGCACACTGGGAACGAGGGCGGGCAGGTGCAGCCCGCCGTGTGGCGTTGAAACGTGTGCTTGACGATTCGATCTTCGAGCGAGTGGTACGACAGCACCGAGAGGCGCGCGCCGAGCGCCAGGCGCTGGACCGCGTCGTCCAGGAATCGCTCGAGCTCGACGAGCTCGCGATTCGTCGCGATGCGGAGCGCCTGGAAGACGCGGGTCGCGGGGTCCTTGTGCATCGGGCGCTTCGGTCCGAGGACCTTCAGCACGAGGCTCCTCATCTCGCCGGTCGTCCGGATGGGCGCCGTGTCCCGAGCCTCCACGACCCTGCGAGCGATCGGTCCCGCCATGCGCTCCTCCCCCCACTCGCGGAAGATCCGCGTCAACTCTTCTCGTGAAGCCGTCGCCACGAGGTCGGCGGCCGAAGGTCCCGAGGCGCCCATGCGCATGTCCAGCGGACCTTCCTTCATGAACGAAAACCCCCGCTCCGCGAGGTCCAGTTGCATCGAGGAGACGCCGAGGTCCGCGAGGATCCCGTCGACCCGCCCGAGTCCGAGCCGGTCGAGGTGCGCCGCGAGATCCTCGTGCCGCCCCTCCACCGTGACGAGGCGGTCGCCGAAAGCGAGAAGACGCTCGCGGGCGATCCGGAGAGCCGAGGGGTCGCGATCGATCCCGATGACGCGCGTCTCACGAGAGGCCTCGAGAAGAGCCCGCGCGTGCCCGCCGAGGCCCAGCGTCGCGTCGACGTAAACCCCGCCACGCTCCGGCCGGAGCGCCGCGACGACCTCCCGGAGGAGGACGGGGACGTGAACCGCGCCGTCATCGGGCATGGCGCGTCAGACAAGATGTCGTGCGAGTTCGTCGTAGTCCTCATCCGTGATCGTGGCCGTGCGGAGGTTCTTGAGATGCTTCGTTCGGTCGACGAGCTTCAGGTGATCGGTCTGTCCGAGGACGAGGGCGTCGCCCTCGATCCCGGAGACCTCGCGCAGCAGCGAGGGCACGAGGAGTCGGCCCTGCGCGTCCATGCGCGCCACCTGCCCGTAGGTGTTGAATCGCTCCTGGAACTTCGCCTTCGCGCGATGGATCGCCGGCATCGCCGCCAGCTTTTCCTCCAGAGCGTTCCAGACCGGCATCGGAAAGACCAGAACGTCGACACCGGAAATGGACGTCAGGAAGAATTCGGGCCCGAACGTCTCCTCGATCGGCGCGCGAAACACGGAAGGGACCTTGAAGCGGCCCTTCTCGTCCACCGTCGTTTCCGCGCTGCCTCGAAGGCGGTCCATACTCTTCCCCTGGAAAGCGAGCCCGCGGACGGCGTCACGAAAATCCCCCGGTTACCCGGGACACCCACAAGACGCCACCGCCGACCACTTATTTCCACCGCGAGTATCCGGCTCGAATCGGGCCGGCGTCAAGGGAAATCCCTTTGGCGGAGCACGTTGCAGGCGCGCCGCCACGGCGGTGTACCCTCGGGGGCGTTGACCGATTCATCCCGTTCCACCGATGGCGTTCGCCTCGTCTCCGACGCGGAGTCGT
>JAMQPJ010000444.1 GCA_023717585.1 Thermoanaerobaculia bacterium | reverse complement strand
CAAGATCCTGAGGAGCCTCCAGCGCACGGGCGCGCGCGACTTCTGGGAGCTTTCGTCGGGCAGCTCGCTCCGACGCGAGACGCGCGACTACGTGCCGTTCGTCCTCGCGACGGCGCTCATCGCGAAGGATCCCGCGCGATTCGGCTTCGACGTCGTGCCCGATCCCCCGCTCGCCTGGGAGACGGTGACCGTGAAGAAGCCGGTCGACCTCTCGCGCGTGGCCGAGCTCACCGGCAACGGGCTCCCCGACCTGCAGCTCCTCAACAGCGAGCTCCGCACGCGCAGCACGCCGCATGGCATGCCTTCGTACGAGCTGCGCGTTCCTCCGGGCACGGCGGCGCTCCTGGGCCCCCGCGTCGCGTCGCTGCCCACCGCGCCCGCGGTCACCGAGAAGCGGATCGTCGTCCGGAAGGGCGCGTCCCGGGGGAAGATCGCGCGCCGGGCGGGCGTCTCGATCGCCGAGCTCTGCGACTGGAACGACCTGCCCCGCACCGCGCACCCGAGGAAGGGCACCGTGCTCGTCGTCCCGACGAGGCGCGGGACCGCTTCCCACGACTTCCTCGTGTCCGCCACGACGACGCCCAAGGGCGAGATCCGCGGCGTTCCGACTCCCGCGGCCGCCGTCAGGCAGGCGTCGGAGGTCGGGCCGTTTACCTCAGTGCCGGCAACAGCTGTTCCATCGGGGGCCGCTCCGGCCGCGCTCGTCCGGGCGCCGCTTCCCTCTCGCGTCCCGATTCCCGCCGAAGGATTCGTCGATACGCCGTCCAGGCCCGCGGCTGCCACGAGCGCCGGGGGGGCGGCACCACAGGTCGTCCGCCACATCGTGAAGACCGGCGACACGCTCTACGCGATCGCCTCGCGTTACGGCGTGAGCGTCGACGAGATCCGGCGCGAGAATCGCATCCGTTCGCCGCGCGCGCTCCGAGCCGGGCAGACGCTCGTGCTTTCGCTCGCCACCGTGAACTGAAGCCCGCCATGACCGTCGCCCGCGCGTACTCCGCGACGGTCGCCGGCCTCGAGGGCCGTACGGTCGTCGTGGAGGCCGCGATCGGGGCGGGCCTTCCCGGCCTCACGATCGTGGGCCTCCCGGACGCCGCCGTGAAGGAAAGCCGCGAGCGCATCCGCTCGGCGCTCCGCCACGTCGGCTTTCCGGTGCCCTCGAAGAACGTCGTCGTGAATCTCGCGCCCGCCGACCTTCCGAAATCGGGCACGGCGCTGGACCTCGCCGTCGCCCTCGCGATTCTCGCGGCGAACGGCGACCTGCCCGCCGAGGCTCTCAGACGGGTGACGCTCGTCGGAGAGCTGGCTCTCGACGGTGAGCTGAGGTCCGTGCCCGGCGTTCTCTCCTTTGCCGAAGCCTCGCGCCGGGAAGAGCGGGCCATGCTCGTGCCCACGGGGAACGCAGAGGAGGCGGCGGCCGTGCCTTCCCTCCATGTGTTCGCCGCGCCTCACCTGGGGGCGGCGATCGCTCACCTCCTTGCCCGCGAGCCCCTGCCGCGCGTCGCGCCCTCGGCCGTCCCCCGGGCCGCCGCCGGATCCGAACCGGACCTCGCGGACGTCCGGGGTCAGGCGGTCGCGCGCCGGGCGCTGGAGCTCGCGGCGGCCGGGGGCCACAACATCCTCTTTTCCGGCCCGCCCGGGTCGGGCAAGACGATGCTGGCGAGGCGTCTGCCGGGAATCCTTCCGTCTCTCTCGCGCGAGGAGAGTCTCGAGGTGACGCGCATCTGGAGCGTCGCGGGCCGACTTCCCGCGGGCAGCGGTCTCCTCGTCGAGCGCCCCTTCCGCTCGCCCCATCACGGCGCGTCGGCGGCGGCCCTCGCGGGCGGCGGGGCCGACCCCCGCCCCGGGGAGCTTTCGCTGGCGCACTTCGGAGTCCTCTTCCTCGACGAGCTGCCCGAGTTCCGGAGGGACGCTCTCGAGGCGTTGCGCGAGCCGCTCGAAGACGGAGTGGTCTCCGTCGCGCGCGTGGCCGGGGCAAGGACGTTTCCGGCCCGCTTCCTCCTCGTCGGAGCGATGAACCCGTGCCCGTGCGGCTTTCGTGGCGATCCGCGGCGCGCGTGCGAATGTTCGCCACGCGACGTCGCCCGCTATCGCAGGAAGATCTCCGGACCGCTCCTCGACCGGATCGACCTGCACGTCGAGGTGCCGGCTCTCGCCGCGTCGGACCTCGGCGGGGACGGCGACGGCGAGCCGTCGGCCGCCGTGAGGGCGCGGGTTCTGGCTGCGCGGGCGCGACAGGCGACGCGCAGCGGCGACCCCCGCCTCGTGAACGCGGCCCTGCCGGGCCGCCTCGCCCGATCCATCCTCAAGACGACGCCCGAGGCGCGCGCGCTCCTGGCGCGCGCCGTGGACCGTCTCACCCTTTCGGCGAGGGGTTTTCAGCGAGTACTGCGCGTTGCTCGGACAATCGCGGACCTTCAGCAGGCGGGGATGATTCAGCCCGAGCACGTGGCCGAGGCCCTTCGATACCGTCCCGTCTCCGAGCCGGCGGGTACGACCTAGCTGCCTTTTTGTCGATCCTGAAGAGGACGCCCGAGGCCCCGTCTCCACGATGGCCACGCCGGGATTCGGGCGCTCTCTCCTTTAATTCGCAACGACCATCGAAATGTACGAGCCGTCCGAAGTGCGCGAGCCGACCGCGGGCCCGTCGTTCACGACGCCGTACGCGACGAAGTCCGACGTGCCCGACTCCGGCCGGATGCGCACGTAGCCGTGCACGATGCCGGCCCCCGACAGAATCCCGCTTATCTGCGTCCAATCTCCGCCCGTCAGCGAGCGAGTCAGCGTCTGGACGGGCGTCGCGGACCCGGTATCGGCGTCGAAGACGTCGACGACGTAGGTGACCGTCTCGCTGCTTCCGACGCGGGCATCCGCGATCGCGAGGTTGCTTCGCACGTCCGCGTCCTGGCGCAAGCCGTACACCCACGCCTCTCCCTTCGCGCGCGCGGAGGCTCCGACCGCCGGATACGACAGGCCGTACGACCCGCCCACGCCCGTGTCGGGGTTCGGGTTGGACGTGCGCGCGTGCGCGACCGCGCCGGTGACGAACAGCGTGCCGCCCTGACCGCCCGTCGTGGGGATTGCAAGACCGAGGCTGCGCAGGAAGGAGAGCGCGTTCGCCTGCACGAGCTGCCGGCGGGTGCCGAGGGTCGTCGAGCGGGTGCCGCTTCCCTGCCCCGAGAAGGCCGACGACGCCGTGTACGTGAGCGTGACGGTGACGGGTGCGGACGTCGGGTTCGTGAGCGTGAGGTCGCTCGTGAAGTGCGTCGAGCCCGAGACGTCGAGGACGATCGGCAGGAGGCCCTCGGTCGCGTTCGAGACGAGGAGGCTGCCGTCCGAGGTACCGCCGCCCGCGCTGCCGCCGTCGTTCACGACGCCGTTGGCGATGAACCGGTCGGCGCCGGACGTGCGCCGCACCCGCGCGTAGCCGTTCGTGATTCCCAGCAAGGTCAGCACGGGGGTGTACCGGAGGATCGAGTTGAACTGGAAGAAAGCGCCCGGCTGAAGAGTCTGTTTGAGGGGAGCTCCCGCCAGCCCGCCGCTGTCGCCGTCGTAGAGCTGGATCTCGAGGGAGACGGGGCCGGACGTCGTGCCGGAGACGGTGCCCGGCGCGTGGACCACGGCGACGTTCGAACGGAAGGACTCGTTCTCGCGCAGCCCGTAGATCCAGGCGTCCTCGGATGCGGTCGCGCTTCCCGCCGGAACGGCGGACGTGAAGGTGCCGAAGGCTCCGCCGACGGAGGCCGAGGGGTTCGGAGTGGACGTGCGCGAGCCGGCAAAGACGGCAGCCGGGTCGCTGACCCCGACGAACGTCGCGAAGAGCGTTCCGAGCTTGCCGGAGCTGGTCACTGGCAGCGCCCACCCATTCGCCGCAAGGAACGCGATGACGTCGGGAATGTAGAGCTGCCGCCCCGCGGGCAGAGTGCGCGCGATGGCGGGTCCGCCGGCGCCCGGAGTGCCGGCCGCGGGAACGTAGACGAGAACGAGCGTCGCGTCGTTTCCGCTGCGGTTCACGGCCACGAAGTCCGACGTGTAGTGCGACGAGGCCGCCCCGTGGAGGTCGAGGACGACCGGCGCCTGCACGAGGGCGCCGGTCGGGGGCGTCGCGGCGCCGCTTCCGACCCTGAGGAACAGGGCGATGCGTCGCACGACCGACCCGGATGTCGCCGTGACGTCGAGGCGATACGTCCCGGCCGCGGCACCAGAGGCACGAAGAGTGAGCGCTCCGGACTGAGTGCGTGAGAGGACGCCCGCCGCCAGGTTGGCGGGGTTCCCCGGGCTGAATTCCGCGGTCACGCCAGTCGGAAGGCCCTCGGCCGTCACGGTGGCGACGACGTCCGCGTCGCTCGTGCCGCTCTGGTAGAGCGCGAGGCTGACGTCGACGCTGCCGTGTGCCGGAAGAACCGGCGTCGCCGGACTCGCCACGAGGTTGAAATCCGTCGTGGCCGGCGCCCGCGCCGGGGTCGGCAATGCGGACGCGAGCGCCGCGGCGTCGACGGAGCCGAGTCCGGTCGTGGGATCGTACCCGGGACCGGCCGCGTATCCCGTGAGCCCGGGGACTGAGTTGTTGCCGGTCAGGATGTCGTGGAAGGCGGGCGAGCCGGCCGCGAGGGGCGCCGGTGCCGATGCGTTGGCTACGCCGTACTGCGCGCGACCGACTGAATAGAGGAGCGGGTTCATGGTTCCGAGGCGTCCCCCCGCCCTTTGGGCGAGAAGGGCGACGATGCCCGCAAAAGCGGGTGACGAAGCCGACGTGCCGCCTACGCCCGAAAGTCCGCTCGTGCCGGACGTATGCCCTTGCACGACGAGGTACGACGTGTGGATGGCGGCGGCGAGGGCGATGTCGGGCACGTAGCGGACGTTGTCGGCTGGAAGGCCGGTGACGTTCTGCCAGGGCGGACGCGAGAAGACGAGGCTCGAGCCGCCCCCCGTTCCCCAAAGCGCGGAACCGCCGGGCATCGTGCCGCTTTCGTTCCAGGGAGCCTCCGGGATGTAGCCTTTCACGGACTTCTTCGTCGTCGGGTCGTTCGTCGCGTTCCAGTACGTCGACGGGTTGCCCGTGTCGAGAAACTGCGTGCCCCCCACGCACGTGACATAGGGCGAGGAGCCCAGGCCGTTCACCCCGGCCCTCGTCCCCGTCGCTTCGAAACCACCCTGGCAGCCCGCGACGCCGCTGTCTCCCGACGCCACCATCACGGACGTCCCCTGCGCGGCCGCCTGCGCCCAGACGTTAGTGTAAAAGGTCGTCTCCGCCTCGCCGACGTCCTGTTCACACGCGCCATACGACACGGACACCACGTCCGCGAGGTCGTGGCTGACCGCGTAGAGCGCCGAGAGGTCGATCCCGTCCGTCGTGAACGTGGAGGCCGAGGTGATGAGAGACGTTCGCGCCAGCGGGGCGACTGCGCCGGCCCACTGGAGGTCGAGATCGGACTCGAACTCGTCCTCGTCGGAGATTCCGGGGTCCGGGCCGTTCAGGACGACGACTGGGTCGTTGACCGGCAGTCCGAAGTACGAGCGAAAGAAGGTGGTGTCCGCCACGTTGACGTTGGTCCTTCCGATGATGCCGATCGTTCGGCCGGCGCCTCTCAAGCCGGCGCTGGCGAGCGGATCCACGTTGTAGATCGCCGTGAAATCGGCGGGAGCGAGGAAGTGGCCGTCCGCGTTCGTGGCGTTGGGCCTCCGGTGCGCGAGCGGGTGGCGACGCGGGAACGAGTGAAGCGAGAGCACGCCCGCGACGCGGCGCGCGAGATCGGCCGGAAGACGCGGCGGCCTCACGTTCGCGATCCGGACCCTGCCTTCGGCGTAGACCTCGTGAAGCTCGGTGTCGAGAGCGCCTTCCACATCGGCCACACGGCCCGAGAACACGAGCGCGGCGCGCCCGGCCGGAACATTCTCCACGTCGAGGCCGTGGCTCGTGAGCCATTCCCTGGCGGCGGCAACGTCTTCGCCGGAGGCGCCGAAACGCCGCTCGAACTCGGCCGGCGAAAGCCACCGGCGATAGTCCAGAGACGTCGGATCGTGCTGATCGGCGAGAAGGCGCGCGAGGCCGTCCGGGTCGCGCCGCTTCAGAACGAGAATCACGCGATCGAGGCGGACGTCTCCGTCGAGCCGTGCGATGTCGCGGGCTCCGGCGACCTCGCGCGGCACCGATCCGACCTCCGAGAACGCTTCGGCGGGCTGCGCGCCGAGGGCCCCGGGCGCCACGAGCAGGAGCAGGGCGGCCACAACGACGGAAAGAGCCGAGACGCGGAGGCCCGCGAGGAAGCGCAGACGCTTCATGAAATCCTCCTTCGGAAAAAGGAAGCCGGTTCGCCCGACGATAGCCCCCTTGCACTTGAAATAGGGGGCGAGTGAATGTTATTTATAATAAGTGGTGACCGCTAAGAGGCTACTCTCGCTCCGCCGACCGTCATCACTCTCGAGACAAGGCCATTCATTCGATTCCAAGGAGTGTGCACCATGTCATCTCTCAAAGGACGAGCCGCTCGCCGAGCGGGATTCACCCTGGTCGAGCTTCTTGTGGTGATCGCCATCATCGCGGTGCTCATCGGTTTGCTGCTACCCGCCGTGCAGAAGGTGCGGGAGGCGGCAGCGCCGGGCTCTCCAGCGGCCTCCTGGGCGGAAGGGGTCGAGAAGGCCCTCCTCAAGCTGAAACCAGCCGTGGACGAGGCCAAGCAGCACCTGGAGAAGGGCAAGGCCGGGCAACCAAAAATCGGCAAGCCCTATTGGGGCTCGCTGCACAAACGCCTCCACGAGGCCGAACAAGACGTCGCGCGTCAGGTCAGGGAGATGCAGCAGCTCAAGGTCATCAAGTCGCCCGCAACCCTTCAGAGGAAAGCCGGGGGCGCATCCTCCACCCAGACAGCGGTCCGTTCCCCTGAGATACCTCAGTCGCTCCAGGACGACCTCAGGAAGCTCCAGGCGGAGCTGGCGAAGGCCAGAAAGCTACTCGAAACCCCTCATGTCGAGGAGCGTGCCACAGCGCAGCCTGGCACAACGCTGACGAAGTAACTCGTCGAGGATAGGAACTCTGATTCGCGCCCGCAAGGGGGCGAGGCCGACGGGGTTCTTTCGGCAAGGGGTTTTCAGCGAGTACTGCGCGTTGCTCGAACAATCGCGGACCTCCAGCAGGCGGGGATGATTCAGGTCGGGCACGTGGCCGAGGCCCTTCGATATCGTCCAGTCTCCGAGCCGGCGGGTACGACCTAGCTGCCTTTTTGTCAATGAGTTGAATGAGGGAGGGTTTCTCCTTGACAGGTCAACCCCGGGGACTAAGAAGTCCATCGCTCTAGTGAAGACTGCCCCGAGTAGGGCCGTGCATCAGTTTTTCCGGTGACCCAGTTCCGGTGACCTTGGTGGAGTAGAGGGATAAAGAGCGCCCACGGAGCCAAACGGATGCCGAGACGAGAGCACACGATCATCTTCCTGCCCCACGCGAAGGCGCGCTTTCGGCAGTTCCGCGTCTCTTCGCGACTGCTGTGGTCCCTGGGAATCTGCTTCGGGGTGTCGGTTCTCCTCGGCGTGACCTTCTCCGGTCTCTGGGTCCGCTCGATCCGGAAGAACAGCGAGGTCACCGCGATCCTCGCGGAAAACTCGGACCTCCGGTCGCGGGCGGCGCTCACGAACACGCGCCTCGAGACGATCGAGAAGATGCTGGCTGAATTCGAGGACCGGACGCGCCGCCTGTCGATCGTGGCCGGACTGTCGGCGGTGCGCGATCCGGGATTGGGCGGCGTCGGCGGCCTCTCCGCCGTGCCGGTCAACCCCGCGGACTCCATCGACTCGGGCCTGAGCGAGGCCGGGCGCCGGGGTGCCCTGCTCTCCTCGCGGCTGAAGCTCGTCGAGAAGAAGCTCTCCCTTCAGGCCGACCAGCTTGCCTTGACTCCCACGATCGTCCCGACCGCCGGCGTCCTCACGGCGGGCTTCGGAAGCCGTCCCGATCCGTTCACGAACCACCCCGAGTTCCACACGGGCATCGACATCTCGACGCCCGCCGGCAATCGCGTCGTCGCCCCCGCATCCGGCACGATCGTCCGCATCGGCTGGGACAAGGGCTACGGCCGGTTCGTCGAGATCGCCCACGGCTACGGCGTCACAACCCTGTTCGGTCATCTCCAGGCGGCGCGCGTCGCCGAGGGCCAGCGCGTGAGGCGCGGCGACCTCGTGGCGCTCGTGGGCTCCTCGGGCCGCTCCACCGGGCCGCACCTCCACTACGAGGTGCACGCCGA
>JAMQPJ010000426.1 GCA_023717585.1 Thermoanaerobaculia bacterium | reverse complement strand
CCCGGCCGACAGGGCCCGCGCGGCGCGCAGCGCCTCGACGGCCTCGAGCGTCGAGGAGAACGTCTCGAAGGACAGGAGGTCGACGCCTTCCTCGAGGAGAATCCGGATCTGCTCCGTGAAGAGCTCGCGCACGTGGAGGCGCGTCAGCGGCCCGTAGGGCTTCACGAGCTGTCCGAGCGGCCCGACCGATCCCGCCACGTAGATGTATTCCCCCTCGGCCGCGGCGCGGGCGAGGCGCACGGCCGCGCGGTTGATCTTCTCGAGCGAATCGGCCCAGTCGAACCGCGAGAGCTTCGCGCGGTTCGCGTCCCACGTGTTCGTGGAGAGCACCTGGGAGCCGGCGGCCACGTAGTCGTCGTGGATCTCGCGCACGAGGTCGGGCGCGGCGACCGCGTTCGGTGAGCGCGGGCCGTCCGCGGGGGCGCCGCGCGCCACGAGCAGCGTCCCCATCGCCCCGTCGGCGAGGAGAACCTCGGCCTTCAGCCGCTCCCGGATGTCTCTCTTCATGAAACGAGCCCCATGAAAAACGCCCCCTCGAGGACGAAGGGGCGACGGGGACTCCGCGCCGATTTCGGCCTCGATCTCATCTTCCTCCGGTCGCGTCGTGCGCCCTGGAGCGGGATTTGGCACCTGGCATCCGCCGCCCCTTTCGGGGCGCACCGGACCGGTTGCCGCGGCATCGCAGGGCCCGTCCCTCCGCCGCTCTGGATGAAACCCGGTCAAAGAGCCGTCCGAAGGGTACGGCGCGGCCCCCGCAAACGTCAAGCGGCCGGTCGGTTAAACTCGCTTTCTGACCAGATGAGGATTCTCGTCGTCGGTTCGGGGGGTCGCGAGCACGTGCTCGTGTGGAAGCTCGCGCAGTCGCCGGGCGTGACCGACATTTTCTGCGCGCCGGGGAACCCCGGAATCGCGTCGCTCGCGACGTGTCTTCCCATCGGCGTCGAGAACGTCGTCGAGCTCGCGGACTTCGCCGAATCGATGAAGATCGATCTCACCATCGTCGGGCCCGAGCTTCCGCTCACGCTCGGCCTCGTGGACGAGCTCGGGAACCGCGGCCTCACGGCCTTCGGGCCGAACCGTCTCGCGGCCGAGCTCGAGGGCTCGAAGGTCTTCTCGAAGCTCTTCATGAAGAAGTACGGCATCCCGACGCCGGATGCGGAGGTCTGCCAGACGCGCGGCGAGGCGGAGCGCGCTCTCAAGTCGTACGGCCTGCCGTGCGTCTTCAAGGCGGACGGCCTCGCGGGCGGGAAAGGTGTCGTCGTGGCGCAGGAGGCCGAGGAAGCCGAGCGCGCCCTGAAGCTGTTCTTCGAGGATCGCGTCTTCGGGTCGGCGGGCGATCGCATCCTGGTGGAGCGCTTCATCGCGGGCGATGAGGTCAGCTTCATGGTCCTGTGCGACGGCGAACGCGCCCTGCCGCTCGCAACGGCGATGGACTTCAAGAAGATCTACGACGGCGACCGCGGCCCGAACACGGGCGGGATGGGCTCGCACAGCCCGTCGGTCGTCCTCGACGCATCCACGTCGTCCGACGTCCTCGCCTTCGTCGTGCAGCCGACCCTGAAGGGCATGGCGGACGAGGGCCGCCCGTTCCGCGGCGTCCTCTTCGTGGGCCTCATCCTCGAGAAGGGGCTGAACCCCTACGTGCTCGAGTACAACGTGAGGTTCGGAGACCCCGAGACGCAGTCGGTCGTGCTGCGCCTCGACGGCGATCTCCTGCCGTTCCTGATGGGCGCGGCCCGCGGCCGCTTCGACGAGGGTGCGCAGCTCGCCTGGCGGCGCGAGGCGACGGCCGCTCTCGTGATGACCGCCGAAGGCTATCCGGGTCCCTTCGAGCGCGGGCGGCCGATCACGGGGATCGAGGAAGCCGAAGCCATGGAAGGCGTGTTCGTGTTCCACGCGGGGACCGCGCGTGGGGCGGACGGACGCCTCGTGACGTCGGGCGGCCGCGTCCTCAACGTGTGCGCGCGCGGGCGCGGCCTGTCGCAGGCGCTCAAGACGGCGAAGGAGGCGGCGGCGAAGATCCGCTTCGAAGGCGCCCACTATCGCCACGACATCGGGCGGAAGGCGCTCGAGATCCTCATGGAGCGCTCGGGCTCCATGCTCAGGTAGTTAATCGCTTCTTTTGGTCGCTGCATTCGAAGTCGCGGATGACGGGCGGAGGCCCGGGGGTCTCGAGGAGCGCGAAAGCCGCGCGGAGGATTCGGGTCTGGAGCTCCGGGTCTCCCGGTTTCCCCAGCGGATAGCCGAGCGCGTAGGGCACGGCAAGCGCCCGCGGAGTCCGGACCTTTTCCGTGATCTCCCGGAGCATCGTGACGGTCGTCGTCGCGATTCCGCGCCTCTCGAGCTCGCCTGCGATCAGACCCACGGTCTGATGGCACATCGGTCAAAGCGGGATGAGGAGCGCGACGTCCGCGCCATCCGCCTCGAGGAGCGCGGCGGCGCGGGGCGCCGTTTCCTTCACGAGGCGCCCGGGTGCCGTGATCGACCCCATGAACGAGATTGCGCGCCCGTTCAGCGCACCGATCTCGCCGCGCGCGGCCATCTCGCGCAGCCTCTCGAGCGGAAGGCCGAGATTGCGGTCCGCCCGGAAGCCCGTCTGGTCGAAGGCGTCGGACTTGTGCGCGATGTCCAGCGTCTCGACAGCCGTCCCGGACGGGATCTCGCGAAACGACGAATCGCCGCCCCTCACCGTGCAGTCGAACGGGACCTGGGACCGCAGATAAACGCCGCCCGTCGTGACGAGCGCGACGCGCGCCTCTCCGAGCGGCTTTCGGGGGCGCGCGAACGGGACGGGATCAAGCGCGCGGTAACGATACCTCGCCATGAAGACGCGGTTCCTGAGCGACAGGTCCGAGAGGCGCGCCACAAGAGGCAGTATGCCGAACTATCATCGCGCGTATGCAGGTTCTCGCCGCCGCGGTCCTCGGACTTCTTGCCCAGCTCATGTCGTCCCATGGCGGCCCGCCCGTTCCGCTTGCTCCTGCCGCGACGCCCGCGCCGACGTTTCCCGTGACGTCGGGCGGCGGCCTCTCGTGGGCCGTACCGAAGTCGTGGACGCCGGGCCCGTCCTCGGCCATGCGGCTCGCGACCTACTATCTTCCGGCCGCGGCTGGTGACGCCGACCGGCCGGAGCTCGCGGTCTTCTGGTTCGGGCCCGCGCAGGGCGGAACGATCGACCAGAACGTCGCGCGCTGGCTCTCCCAGTTCGAAGCGGGTCCCGCCGATCCGAAGCCCACGCGCAGCCTCACGCGCATCGGAACGATCCCCGTCACGCTCGTGACGGCGGCGGGGACCTACTCCGCCGGGACGGGCATGGGCGCCGCGCCGGCGCCGAAGAGCGGCACCGTGCTCCGCGGTGCAATGGTCGAGGGGCCGAACGGGGCCGTTTACTTCAAGCTCACCGGCCCGCGCCGGAGCGTTGCCGCCGCCGCGAAGGATTTCGACGCGCTCGTCGCGAGCCTGAAGCCCTGAGAACCGGGCCGGTCGGGATGCGCGCGGACCCTCCCGTGCGCCCCGGCCGCCAGGCGCTCACGGGATCCCGAACGTCGCGAGGAAGTACGTCGGGCCGGCCTTTCGCGCGACGCCGTGATCGGGGTTCGCGGCGAGATGCTCGAGCACCTTGAAGACCGTCTCCGTCTCGTCGGGCGCGCCACAGGAGACGGCGATGCGCTCGGCGGTCCGGAAGGCGCCTTTTTGGGCGCCGAGGTCCGCGAGGACTTTCGCCTGCAGGGTCAGCACCGCGGCCGCCGCTTTCTTCCCAGCCTCGACGCCCGGCTGGTGGTATGCGTTGACGCCGACGAGCTGGGCGTAAAGGCCGACGGCGCGCTCGTAGAGCGCGATGAGAATCCCGATGGATCGCCCGGACACATCCGGAATCGTCAGCGCGATCGAGCCGCGCCCGTTGTCGTAAAGGGCCCTCCGCGTTCCGAGGAGAAAGCCGTGGAGGTAATCGCCCGACGTAACGCCGGGCTCGACGGCGAGCGATGCGGCGGCGTTCTCCCGGTCGCACGCGACCTCCACGAACGTCACGAAGAAATTCGGCACGCCCTCGCGGAGCTGCTGCACGTACGCGTGCTGGTCCGTCGAGCCCTTGTTCCCGTACACGGCGATGCCCTGGCGCACGATGTTTCCCGCGAGGTCCTTCTCCTTGCCGAGCGACTCCATGACGAGCTGCTGGAGATAGCGCGAGAAGAGGAGGAGCCGGTCGCGGTAGGGGAGGACGACCATGTCCTTTTCGCCCTTTCCACCCGTTTCCCTGAACCACGCGAGGGCGAGCATCGCCGCGGGATTCTTCGCGACGCTCTTCTCGCGCGTCACCGTGTCGCAGGCGGCGGCGCCGGCGAGAAGGCCGTCCACGTCGAGGCCCTGGAGCGCCGCGGGCAGAAGCCCGACGGCCGACAGCTCGGACGTGCGCCCACCGACCCAGTCCCACATCGGAAACCGCGCGAGCCATCCGGCCTCGACCGCGACAACATCGAGCTCGCTCCCGGCGCCGGTGACGGCGACCGCGTGCCTCGCGAACGCGAGGCCCGCCGCGCGGTAGACCGCGGCCGTTTCCAACATCCCATTTCGCGTCTCTTTCGTCCCGCCGGACTTCGAGATGACGAGCGTGAGGGTTCCTTCGAGGCCGCCCGGCGTCGCCCCGATCCGGGCCAGCTCGCGCGCCATGCCGTCGGGGTCCGTGTTGTCGAAGAAGAAAGGGCGCATGGAATCGGTGGGCGCGCCGAGCGCGTCGGCCACGAACTGCGGCCCCAGGGCCGAGCCGCCGATGCCGACGACGAGCAGGTTCGAGAAGCGCGGGGCCGTCTCGGGGGCGACGCGGCCGGCATGGACGTCCGCCGCGAAGGCCTTCACCCGCGAGAGCACGGTCTCGATCGCGCTCCGGGTCTCGGCATCGGGGGCGAGCTCGGGCGCGCGCAGCCAGTAGTGACCGACCCGGCGGTTCTCGTCGGGATTCGCGATCGCGCCCGCTTCGAGGGCCTCCATGGCGAGGAAGGCGGCCGGGAACGCGCCGACGACGAGGGAATCGCGTGCGAGCGCATCGTCGGCCAGCGACGTCTTCGAGAGATCGACGAGGAGAGAGAGAGTCGGCACGTGAAGGGAGAGGGCCTGAAAGCGCTGCCAGGGGCGGAGGCTCATGGCGCGAGACTATCCTTCCCGGCGGAAGCGGAGGTCAAGATGGCCCCTCGAACGCTCGGCAAGGTCGCCCTCGGGATCGATCTCGGAGGCTCGAAGGTCCTCGCCGGCGTCGTCGACCGCGCGGGCAGGATCGTCGGGCGCGGCAAGCTCAGAACCCCGTTCCTGGAGGGTCCGGAAGCGATCGGCGAGGCCCTGGTCGCCGCGGCGGAGCTCGCCCTCGAGGAGGCAGGCGTGGCGCGCGGGAGGGTCGACGCGATCGCGCTCGCGGCGCCCGGAGCCGTGAACACGGAAAAGGGCGTGCTTCTCCGGGCCGGCAACCTCGCCGCGAAGAACTGGAAGATCCTCGACGTCTTTCGCGCGCCGTTTCCTTCGGCCCGGCTCCGGCTCGAGAACGACGTCCGTCTCGCCGCGCTCGGCGAGGCGCGACTCGGCGCGGGGCGCGGAGCGGCCACGATGGTCGCCGTCTGGGTCGGCACCGGCGTCGGAGGGGCCGTCATCCGGGGCGGGAAGATCGACTCGGGCCACAATCGCAACGCCGGCGAAATCGGCATGACCCGCATCGACTTTCGTCGCGTGAAGAAAGGTTCGGCCGACGGGACGCTCGAAAGCATCGCCGCGAAGGTCGGGATCACGGCCTGGCTGAGGAGCAAGATCGCCGGAGGGCAGAAGACCTGCCTCGCGAAAGCCGTGTCGAGAAAGGGCGCGCGGCTGAAGACGTCGCAGCTCCGGGCGGCGTGCGACGCCGGGGACCCGCTCGCGCTCCGGGCCGTGGCCCGCTCCTCGAAGGCCGTCGGGCTCGCGATGGCGAACGTGTTCAACGTCCTCTCTCCCGATCTCTTCGTCCTGGGCGGCGGCGTCGCGACGGACATCGGTGCGCCGTACCTCGCGGACGTGAGGAAATGGGCGGCCACCTTCGCGTTTTCGCAGGAGCTCGGAAGGCTGCGCGTCGAACCCGCGGCCCTGGGAGACGACGCGGGGGTTCTCGGGGCCGCGCTCTACGCGCGGGAATAGCACTCTGGCACAATCTCGGAGAATGAGCTGCACGGGCTGCTCCGTCGGGACCTCCGTGAACCCGGGCGGGAACTACGTGGGCGTGCGCGTCGCCGACGCGGTGGACGGGCGCACCGTCCTCGTGTTCACGGGGGAGGTCACGGTCAAACCGGGGGAACGCGTCATCGTGGAAGCCGAGAACGGCCCCGAGTTCGCCGAAGTCACGACGACGACCCCGGTTCTCGGGAAGGCCTGTTCTTCGAAGAAGGCCAAGCGCTTCCTGAGGCTCGCGTCCGACTCGGAGTACGCCGACTACATCGAGAGGATCGAACTGCAGGATGCGGCGCGCCTTTTCGCCGACGCGGCCGCGGAGGAGCTGAAGCTGGACGTCCACATCGTCAAGTGCGCGGTCGGTTTCGACCGGCGGCGGATGACGGTGCTTTACACGTCCGAGAAGAAGCCCGAGACGCGCGAGCTCCAACGCCGGATCGGCGACCGCTTCGAGATCCGCGTCGAGATGAAGACGATCGGCGTGAGGGACGAGACGAAGCTGATCGGCGGCATCGGCTCGTGCGGCCTGACGCTGTGCTGCTCGACCTGGCTCAAGAGCTTCCATCCGGTCGCCATCAAGATGGCCAAGATGCAGGGCCTCACCCCGAACCCCTCGAAGCTCACCGGCCAGTGCGGTCGGCTGAAATGCTGCGTGGCCTACGAGCTCGAAGGCGGGATCGAGGCGGCGCGCCGGATGAGCCACGGGGGGGACCGGGGACGCCCTGCCCCGCCCCAGCCCGCGGCCTGACCCCTTTTCGAGGGCGCGCGCCCCCGAGCTCCGGTCCTTTCCGGGTCTGGCTTTTCCTCGAGCCGGCGGAATAGACTCCTCCCCAAGTTCGTTTCCCTTCGCATGGGTCCCGCCAGAGGAGTCCTCGACATGGCCTCGGTGAAAAAGCCGCCGTCCGGAGCAGAGCCTTCCGCGGACGCCCCGACGGCCGAGCTGGGCCCGCGCAAGCTCATCCGGCCCTCGCTCGCTCGCGTCCTCAGGGATCAGGGCGTCTCTCGCGGCCCCTCGTCGCGGAAAATGGTGCCCCCGGAGCAGACGAACGCCGAGGCGTACTACTACCCCAAGCAGATGCAGAGCAAGACGCCGATCGTCGTCCGCCTGATGGACGGCGAGGAGCTGCGGGGCTGGATCGAGTGGTACGACAAGGACGTCATCAAGCTGAACCGGGACCACGCCCCGAACCTGCTCATCCCGAAGCGCTCGATCAAGTACCTCTTCAAGGAAGAGGAGGAGCGCATGCACAAGAGGAAGCGCCGGCCCGAGCCGCCCTCCTCCGAAGGCGGTTCCGGCTGATCGTTTGTCCTCGACGTCCGGTTCGCGGGCAGAGCTAGACTCCGGGGATGAACACGTCCGCGCTCACCAAGGACGCCCTCACCTCCTTCGCCCGTGCAAACCGCTCCCGTTTCGAGGGGCTGCTCCGCGATTTCGTCGAGTGCCCTACCGTCTCCGTCGATCCCACCAGGAAAGCCTCGATCGCGGACGGCGTGAAGCTTGCGACAGACACGATATCCGCGTTCGGTGGAATGCCCTCCGTCCACGAGTCGGGGGGAAACCCCATCGTCAGCGGGCAGTGGGGCGACGACGCCTCCCGGCCGACGGTCACGGTCTACAACCATCTGGACGTCCAGCCGGCCTCGAAGGAGACCGAGCCCTGGGAATCGGAGCCCTTCGTCTTCACGAAGAAGGACGACCGCTACTTCGGCCGTGGCACGACCGACGACAAGGGGCCCGCTCTCTCGGCGCTTTTCGGGATCAAGGCGGCCGCGGATGCGGGCGTGCCTGCGAACGTGAAGGTACTGTGGGAATTCGAGGAGGAGATCGGCTCGCCGAACTTCGCGAAAGGCGTCGCGGGCGCCCTCGACACCCTCGCGACGGACTCGGTCATCGTCTCGGACACGATCTGGATCGCGCGCGGGAAACCGGCCGCGCCGGCCGGCCTCCGCGGCCTGCAGGGAATGATCCTCACGCTCGAGACGGGCGCGACGGATCAGCATTCCGGCGTGACGGGCGGCGCGGCGCGCAACCCGATCGCCGAGCTCATGCAGCTCGTCGTCGACTGCTTCGACGCGAAGACGGGGCGCGTGAAGATTCCCGGCTTCTACGACGACGTCGTCGCGCCCTCGAAGGCCGAGCTCGAGGACTTCCGCCGGTCGGGGTTCACGGTCTCGGGATTCAAGAAGGACCACCTCTTCAAGTCCATCCGCACGAACGACGCGCTCGACGTCATGAAGCGCATCTGGGCGAGGCCCACGTTCGAGGTCCACGGCGTCGTCGGCGGCTACACGGGCCCGGGCGTGAAGACCATCATCCCGCCGCGCGCCGAGGTGAAGATCTCCTGCCGCCTCGTCCCGAATCAGACGGGCGCGAGGATCGCGAAGCTCGTCACGGCGTTCCTGAAGAAGAAGAACCCCGACGTGAAGGTCCGTCTCGAGGGCCGGCTCGACCCGTACCGCGGGATCACGACCGGTCCGCTGTCCGACGCGGTGCGGGGCTCGGTGAAGTTTGCATTCGGCAAGGAGCCGGTGTTCGTGCGGGAGGGCGGTTCGATCGGCGCCGTCGTCACGATGGAGAAGCTCCTGAAGGCGCCGGTGCTCTTTCTGGGGCTCTCGCTTCCCGAGCACGGCTACCACTCGCCGAACGAGAACTACGATTGGGAGCAGGCCGAGGGCGGCATGATCGCCTTCGCGAAGTACTTCGAGAGTGTCGCCGCGCTCGGCAAGGTGGGCGCGAAGGGCTACCGGCCGAAATGAGCTTTCAGGGCCCGGCCGCTTCGCGCGGACGGAAGGCCCAGAAATCCCCCCGGGACCCGAGGCCCATGCCGAGGATGAGTCCGTTTCGGCCCCAGGCGGCCGCCACGATCTCGCCGTCATAGGCGACGGGCACGGCCGTGACGCTGCCCGTGCCCGGATCGAGGAGCGCGGGAACCGGAGCCCACGTGTCCTGGGAGATGGCCGCGACGAGAATGCGGCGGTCGGGGCCGATGGCTCCCTGCGCGAGCGCCGCCGGAGCCAGCTTGAGAGGCCCGGTCACGGGGATTGGGGTCTCGGCTCCCGTCGCGATCGCCACGCGGACGAGCTGCACGCCGCCAGCCGCGTTGCGCTGGACAACGACCTCGTCGGCCGTCGGGTCGCCGGCGACGCCATGCCCCGCACACAGCGGCTTCGTCGCGCCGGTCGTGGCGTCGAGAGAGGAGATGGTTCCCCCGTCGGCGAAGAAGAACGTCTTCCCGTCGCGGGACGCGGCGAGCGCCGCCGGGACCGTCCCTCGCGGAAGAGAATGTCTCTTGAGAAGCCGCCCGTCGGC
>JAMQPJ010000412.1 GCA_023717585.1 Thermoanaerobaculia bacterium | reverse complement strand
CGACCACCTCGACGCCCGCACGATCGAGGCGCTGCCCCGCAAGAAGAGCATCGTCGCCGCGGTGCCCGCGGGGCTCGGCGCATTCTTCCGGCGGCGCGGGTATCGCGATGTGCGCGAGCTTCACTGGTGGGAGGAAACCCGCGTCGGCGATGACTTCATCCTCGCCGCGCTGCCCTCGAATCACTTTTCCGGGAGGACGCCGTTCGACCGGAACGCGACGCTGTGGGCCTCCTGGGCGATCGCGTCCCGCGCGCGCAAGGTCTTCTTCGCCGGCGATACGGGCTACGGCCCCGTCTTCGGAGAGATCGGCCTGCGCATCGGCCCGTTCGACCTCGCCCTCGTGCCGATCGGCGCGTACGAGCCCTCCTCGATCATGCGATCCGTGCACTGCAATCCCGAGGAGGCCGTCGCTCTCGGGCACGACGTCCGCGCGTCCACGCTCGTCGCGATGCACTGGGGCACGGTCGTCCTCACGGACGAGCCTCCATTCGAGCCCCCGGGGCGATTTCGCGCGGCCGCGAACCGCGCGGGTTACCCCGACGGCCGGGCGTGGGTCATGAGGATCGGAGAGACTCGAGGAATCCCGTGACGAGCATGACCGCTTCGGAGAGGTTCTGCTCCTCCGTGCGGCCCGAGGACACTCGCGGTTTGAACGAGTGGTCGCCGTCCGGGAGGAAGAGAACCCGGATCTCCTTCGAAAGGTGATAGCGGGCGACCTCCTCCCGCGTTCCGAAAGCGTCCCGCTCGCCCTGAATGACGAGGGTCGGAGTTCTGAGGCTTTCGAGGTGCGCCACGCGCAGCTTGTCGGGCCGGCCCGGCGGATGGAACGGATAGCCGAGGCAGACGAGACCCGCCACGCGTGCCTCGTCGGCGACCATGCTCGCGATGCGGCCGCCCATCGACTTCCCGCCGATGACGAGGGAGCCCGGACCTTCTTTCTCCGAGAGCGAGCGGATCGCGTCGCGCCAGCTTTCGAGAAGTGCGGGCGGGCGGTCGGGCGCTCCCTTTCGTCCCGACGCGCGGCGCGCGCGCATGTAGGGGAACTCGAAGCGCGCGACCCGGAAGCCCGCCGAGCCGACGCCCCCCGCGATCGCGTTCATGAAGGCCGAGTCCATCGGCGCTCCCGCGCCGTGCGCGAGGACGAGGGTGCGCGCGGCGCGCGCCGGACCGTCGAAGAGAAACTGCTCCACCTACAATCGCCCCGTGACGAACAAGTATCTCTCCTATGACGGCCAGCGCGGACCCAAAGTGCGGGAGATGTTCTCGCGCCTCGCGGCGCGCTACGACCTCGTGAACGACGTCATGAGCTTCGGGCTCCATCGGAAGTGGAAGAAGGACACGATCCGGCTCGCGCTGGCCGGGCGGACGGGCCCGGCCAGGATTCTCGACCTGTGCTGCGGTACGGGAGACCTCTCGTTCCTCGCCGAGGAGAGCGCGCTTCCGGGTTCGCGGGTCACGGGCGTCGACTTCACGTTTCCCATGCTCCGGGTCGCAAGGAGGCGCCGGCTCGAGACGCGCAGCCGGAGTGGATTCGCGCAGGGGGACGCGCTGCGCCTTCCGTTCCCGGACGGCGCCTTCGACGCCGTGACCGTAGGTTACGGCCTCCGGAACATCGCCGACCCGCTCGCCGCCCTGCGCGAGATGCGCCGCGTGCTCGCGCCCCGGGGGCGCGTCGTCGTCCTCGACTTCGGAAAACCCGACGGTCGCGCGGCGGGTGTCGTCTATCGGACCTTTCTCCGCACGGTGATGCCGCTCATGGGCTGGCTCTTCCACGGGGATCCCGAGACCTACCTCTACATTCCGGAGTCGCTCGAGGGCTATCCGGCCCAGCGAGGCGTGCAGGCGCTCATGCGTGAGGCGGGTCTCGACGGCGCGCGCTACGAGAGTCGCCTTCTCGGCACCATGGGCCTCAACGTCGCCGAAGCACCCGCGGCTCCCGGCCCGCTATAATTCCGCGTGTCCAAGTCGGGAAACGGGAGCGCGTCGGGGCCTCGCTCCGCGGCGACAGCGGTCGCCGAAGCTCCTCTCCCGGTCGCACGCTGGATCGCGATCCTCGTCGCCGTTTTCCTCGTCGTCATCGCGACACTCGTGGCCGTCGGCACTTCCGGATTGAACGTCCTGGCCGGCCTTCAGGCGTTCGTGAGCGCCGAGTCTCAATGGTCGAAGGGCCAAAAGGACGCCTCTCTCGCTCTCTCACGCTACCTCGATACCGGCGACGAGGCCGATTACCGGCGTTTCCTCGGCCGGCTCGCCGTGCCGCTCGGCGACCGGAAGGCCCGGCTCGCGCTGCAGCAGCCTACGCCGGACGTTCGCGCGGCCCAGCAGGGCTTCCTCGAAGGCCGCAACAGCCTGTCCAGCGTGGAGGAGATGGCCCAGGCCTTCCTGCGCTACAAGGGCATCTCGGCCTTCTCCCGCGCGATCGAGGTCTGGGAGCGCGGCGATCTTCTCGTCGACGAGATGATCGATCTCGGCACACGGATTCACGATGCTCCGATCCCTCTCCCGCCGCCGGCTCACGCGGCGTTCGCGAAGGAGATCGACCGGCTCAACGAGCGCGCCACGGGCCTCGAGGACGCCTTCTCGGCGGCCGTGCTTCAGGCGACCCGCTGGGTGCGCAGCCGGCTGATCGGCGCGATTCTCGCCATGACGGTGCTCCTCGGGGCCCTTGCGGTCGGCGCCTCGGCACTGATCGCGCGCCTCCTGCGCCGCCGCGACGACGCCCTCCGGTCTTCCGAGCGACGCTACCGGCTGCTCTTCGAACGAAACCTCGCCGGCCTTTTCCGGACCACTCTCGACGGCCAGATTCTCGACTGCAATTCCTCGTTCGCGCGGATCCTCGGCTATTCCTCCCGCGAGGACGTCCTGAAGGTCTCCGCACTGGATCTCTACGCCGAGCCCTCCGACCGCGACTCCTTTCTGGCGCGGCTGGCGCACCAGCGAGTGCTCGTCAATTTCGAGCTCTGCCTGAAACGTCGTGACGGCACGAGCGTGTGGGTGCTCGCGAACGAGAGTCTCCTCGAACCCGAGGGAGGCGGCCCGCAGGTGATGGAAGGAAGCCTCATCGACATCACCGACCGCAAGCGCGCCGAGCAGCAGCGCTGGCATCAGGCGAACCACGACGCCCTCACCGATCTGCCGAATCGGGTCCTTTTCAACGATCGGCTCTCTCTCGCGATCCTCCACGCGCAGCGGCGGCGCCAGCCCCTCGCCGTCATGTTTCTGGATCTCGACCACTTCAAGCGCGTCAACGACACGCTCGGACATTCGGCCGGCGACGAGCTTCTGGTGAAGGCGGCCGACCGCCTCCGGCGCTGCATCCGCTCGGACGACACGGTGGCGCGCGTGGGCGGAGACGAGTTCCTGCTCCTCCTGAACGGGATCGCGCGCGAGACCGACGCGGCGACGATGGCGAGGAAGATCCTGCAGGTCATCTCGGAGCCGTTCCTGATCCAGAAACGCGAGCTGTTCGTCGAGGCGTCCATCGGCATCGGCCTCTATCCCGGTGACGGCGAAAACGCCGAGATGCTCGTCGCCAACGTCGACACCGCGATGTACCGCGCGAAGGAGACGGGCCGCAACAGCTTCCAGTTCTTCACGCAGAAAATGCAGGAGCAGTCCCAGGAGCGCGCGGCGATGGAGAGCGGACTCAGGCGCGCCCTGCCGCGCGGTGAGTTCATCCTCCACTACCAGCCGATCCTCCGCCTCGCGACCCGCGTGCCGATCGGCGTGGAAGCACTCGTCCGCTGGCGGCACCCCGAGAAGGGGATCCTGTCGCCCCGCGAGTTCATCCCTCTCGCCGAAGACGTCGGCCTCATCAGCCGCGTCGGCGAGTGGGTCCTCCGCCGCTCGTGCGAGCAGCTCGTGGCGTGGCACGCGCGCGGCGCCTCGAGCCTTCGCATGTCCGTGAACGTCTCGGCGCGCCAGTTCCACCAGCGCGATTTCGCCGTCACGGTGCGCCGCATCGTCGAGGAGACGGGGCTCGCTCCGGCCTTCCTCGAGCTCGAGATCACCGAGTCGATCGCGATGCAGGACGTGACGCACACGGGCCGCATCCTTTCGGAGCTGAACGACCTCGGCGTCCACATCTCGATGGACGACTTCGGAACCGGCCATTCGTCGCTGAACTACCTGAAGCACTTCCCGATCCGGCGTTTGAAGATCGACCAGTCCTTCGTGGCCGGCATGGCCCGGGACGAGAAGGACAAGGCGATCGTCGCCACGATCATCGCGATCGCCGCAAACCTCGGCCTCGACGTCACCGCCGAGGGCGTCGAGACCGAGCAACAGGCGGCCCTTCTCCTCGGCATGGGTTGCGCGGACGTCCAGGGCTTCCTGTTCGGCCGGCCGGTTTCCGCCGACGAGCTCGAGGTCAAGCTCGGTCTCGGCGCCGCCCCGTTGGGCTTCGAGGTCGTGCTCCCCTCGCTACCCGGCGCCTGATTCAGGGGAATCATCGCTCCGCCCGGCCATTCCGGGTTGAATCGGGCGTCGACGGAGGATTGTCGATGCGCGTTTCGAAGTGGATGTCCCCGAAAGTCTTCACGCTCCAGCCGTCCGACTCGATCTCTACCGCGATTCACCTCATGAAGGAGAAGCGGATCCGCAGGATCCCGATCGTCAACGGAAGCGGAAAGCTCGTCGGAATCGTGTCCGACCGCGACCTCAAGGACGTCTCGCCGTCCCGCGCCACGACGCTCGACATCTGGGAGCTCCACGCGGTCCTCGACAAGCTGAAGATCGGCGACATCATGACGAAGAAGCCCTTCACGGTCACGCCCGACACGCCGATCGAACGGGCCGCGCAGATCATGCTCGAGAAGCGGGTCGAGGGCCTGCCGGTGCTCGACGCGAAGGGAACGCTCGTCGGGATCCTGACCGAGGGCGACGTCTTCAGGGCGATGGTCGACATCACCGGAGCCGGGAAGAAGCGCACACGCGTGAATTTCGTGATCCCCGACCGCGCCGGCAGCATTCGCGAGGTCGCGGACACCGTGCGCGCACAAGGCGGGACAATCTTCTCGATTCTCACGTCCACGTCGAAGGTTCCGGCGGGGAAGCGGGAGCTCGTGATGCGCGTCGAAGGCCCCACGCCCGAGGCACTCCTTGCCGAGCTCGGGAAGTCCTGGGCAGACGTGGCGGTCGAGACGGACTGACCGAGACCGGCCGGGCGGTCTATTTCCCGAGCTCCCCGGCCACGCGCGCCGCCGTCTCCACCCCGCGTGCCAGCACGGACCGGATCCGGCCGTCCTCGAGCGCGAGGATTCCCGCGATCGTGCACCCGGCCGGCGTCGTCACGTCGTCCTTGAGGGCGGCGGGGTGCCGCCCCGTGGTCAGGACCATCTCCGCGGCCCCGAGGGTCATCTGGGCCACCAGGGTCGTCGCCACGCTTCGGGGCAGCCCCCGCATCACGCCGCCGTCCGCGAGCGCCTCGATGATGATGTAGACGAACGCCGGGCCGCTCGCCGAGAGACCGGTCACGGTGTCCATGTGCTTCTCCTCGAGTTCGAGAACGCGGCCGAGGGGAGCGAATATCTCGGTCGCGAGCGCGATGTGCGCGTCGGTCGCGTGGCTGCCCTTGGCGAGCACCGTCATGCCCTTGCCGATCAGACAGGGCGTATTCGGCATCGCCCGGAGGACCGCCGTGTCGTCCCCGAACAGGCTCTCCAGGAACCCGGTGCTGATGCCGGCGGCGATCGAGAGAACGAGGGGCCGCCTGCCGCCACGCCCGAGGCTCTCGACGGCTTTCGCGATGTCCTTCGGCTTGACGCACAGGATCACGAGGTCGGCTCCCGCGGCCGCCTCCGCATTGGCCGTCGTGCAGGTCACGGACAGCTCCGCCGCGACCTTCTCGGCGCTCGCCTTCGTCCGGGCCGTCGCCCGAATCTGCTTCGGCTTCACCCGGCCGGACTTGAGGAGTCCCGAGGCGATGGTCCGCCCCATCGTTCCGGATCCGATGATCGCGATGTGCTTGTTGGCCAGCATGAAACCCCCTCTGGCGAGATTAGTTCATCCGAATCATCGCAAGGTTACGGGGCAGCGTGCCAAATATGCGCGGACCCGGACAAACGGCCCAACGGAGGTGGATGATGACGAAACCACGCCCCATGCAACTGGCGACGCTCGCGCTCCTCGCTTCAGGCCTCGCCGCCTCACCGCTGCTCGCGCAGGGCAAGACCTTCACGGTCGGGGTCCCGCTTCCGCTGACGGGCGAGCATGCGAAGTTCGGCGAGATGAAGAAGCAGGCCTACCAGATGGCGGCCGACGAGATCAACGCCAAGGGCGGCGCCAAGGGAACGAAGCTCGTCTTCGACATCCAGGACTCGGGCGGAAAGCCCGACACGGCCATGGCGATCGTCGAGAAGTTCGTCACGATCAACAAGTATCCGATGGTCGTCGGCGAGTACACGAGCCAGTGCTCGTTCGCCGTCGCGGGCGTCGCCGAGAAGTACAAGGTTCCCTACCTCGTGGACACCGGAGCCACGGACAAGATCACCCAGCAGGGCTGGAAGTACGTCTTCCGGCTGAACTCCCCCGCGGGCCTCTACGCGAAAGCCGTCTTCTCCTTCTTCGAGGAGGTCGCGAAGCCCAAGTCGGTCGCGATCCTCTACGAGAACACCGACTTCGGAACGTCCACGTCGAAGTCCATGAAGGATTACGCCGAGTCCAAGGGCATGCAGGTCGTCCTCGCCGAGGGCTACCAGTCGGGCGCGGTGGACTTCAAGCC
>JAMQPJ010000410.1 GCA_023717585.1 Thermoanaerobaculia bacterium | reverse complement strand
CACGATTCCGTTTCGGGATGCCGTCCTCGGCGGCACGATCACGCTCCACGTGCGCGCTCCGAAGCGCTGTTCACGCTGCGGTGGGTCCGGCCGCGCGGGTCACGGCGCCTGCCCCGTCTGCCACGGCGCCGGTGAGGTCGTCTCGAAGGAGCGGCTCAGCGTGCGCATCCCGGCGGGCGTCGCGACGGGCGGAAAGGTGCGCGTGCCCGGCAAGGGCCGCACGGAAAAGGGCGACCTCTATGTCGCCCTCACCGTCGTGCCGCATCCGTATTTCGCGCGAGAGGGGGACGACATCGTCGCGGAGGTGCCGGTCACGGTGTCCGAGGCCTACCTCGGGGCCGAGATCGACGTGCCGACGATCCACGGGCCCGTGCGCGCGCGGATCCCTTCCGGCACACCGGGGGGGCAGCGCTTCCGCCTCAAGGGTTACGGGGTCAGGAGCGGACGCGCCGCCGATGGGGACCACTATTACCGCGTCACGATCGCCATGCCGGCGCGGGTCACGGACGAGGGACGCGCGCTCGCCGAGAAGCTCGCCGCGCTGTACGAGAGCGATCCGCGCGCGGGCCTTCCCCGGGGAATCTGAAGCGAGGGGAACCGAGGCAGGCCGCTACTGTCGCTACTGCCGCTCGGACATGTCCCTCACGACCGCGAGCGCGCGATCTGCGGGGAAGTCCGGGCGGAACGGGATCGTGAACATCGTGCTCGAGTCGCCGCGGAGATAGACGAGGCTGGAATCCGTGCTCCAGTAGAACGTCGGGACGCCCGTCGGCGAGACGAACTGTCCCACCGGCACCTGGAAGGGCACGTCGATCTCGATCGGCAGCCGGTTGTCCGTGAACGAACGCCCGATGGGGATGTGGCCGCGCGCATACGACGCGCGCTGCGCGGGCATCAGGCTCGACGGCGGCGTGAGCTTCGTGAGGTCGTCCGGGAACGAGATGCGAATCACCTGCTGCGTGCGCGTCGCGAGGTTCGCGAAGGACGCGAGAACGCCGCCGTTCGACCCGGCGTCGCGCTGCAGGCCGGGATGCGCGTACGACGAGAGCGGCAGCCCCGAGTTGTCGGTCGGGCCGGACCTGCCATTCAGCTCGTTGAGGTTCCACGCCGTGACGTCGTCCAGCCGGAGGCTGCCGTCCTCGATGAAGACGGCGGCGTAGCGGGCCTGCGAGGAGCGGCTCTCTTCCCACCACGCGATCGAGAGGATCGAGCGGCTCTTCGTGACCGTTTGGCCGTCGGCGTCGAGGTCCGTATACGTCTGTCGCGTCACGAGAAGCCGCGGGCTCAGCGAAATGTAGAGGCCGGGGTTCGGCAGGAAGCTGCCTTCGACCCAGGCGCCGTCGCGGCGGATCGTGACCTGCACGTCGGAGAAGAATCCCCGGACGCGGGAGTAGACGATGAAGACGCTCTGTGTCGCCTCGTCGAATTCGATCGACGACTCGAGCTTGAAGAAGTCGTTCACGGTCCCGCCAACGACCTCGAGGGCGGGGTTTCCTCCGGGAGGCGTCGTGCGCAGCGCGAGGACGCGCAGCGACGCGTCGGTCGAGTTCGCGCCGGGAATGACGTCGCCGTAGGAAGTCGGGAACACCTCGTAGAGCGTTCCGTCCTTCGTGAGCACCGCGGACGCCGCCTCCGCCGGGTTCGCAGGCGCGGCCACGGCAACGACCACGAACACGGCGGCGACGAGGCCGACGAGCGCGGAGGCTTTGCGGGTGCGGGCCATGCGGTGCGACAGGCGTGTCACGGTCAACTCCGGAGATTGATGACGTTGCGGAAGTCGAAGACCTCGAGGTACGCGCGGAGGTTTCGGAATTCCGGATAGAGGCTCGCGAGACGGTCGAAGTGGGCGCGCGCGGCGCCGTCGTCGCCGGCGAGGTGGCACGTCTCGCCGAGGAGATAGAGAATATTCTTCTCGGAAGACGCGGTCTCGCCCGCGGCTTGCGGCTCGGCGAGGCGCTCCAGTGCCGCCTCCCCGAAATAGCGCGCTTCCGCGTAGCGGTCGCTCTTGAGGTAGCCGAAACAGAGGTCGCCGAGCGGCACGATCGAGTACGCGCGGGCGCCGAGAGCCTCGAGCGTCTCGAACGACTCGTGCACGAGCGCGAGTCCCTCAGGCACCTGGTCGAGCGCGATCAGGCTGTAGCCGAGGTTGTCCTGGCAGATCGCGCGCCACGCGGGCGAGAAGGGCGCCGGCGTCAGGCCCTGGGTGGAAGTGGCGAGATCGAGACAGCGCCGGTACGAGGCGGCGGCCTCCGCGAACCGGCTGTCGGCTGCGAGGATGCTGCCCGCCTGGTTCTCGGCGGCTCCGGTGAGGAGAGGGTCCGCGAGCTGCGCGACGAGGGAGCGCGCGCGGGCGTTGTAGCTCGCGGCGCGGGCGTAGTTCCGGCGAATCTCGTAGATGCGGGCGGCCGTGTACGCGGCGCGGAACGACGTGCCGGGGTCCCGCGTCCGGAGGAGCACGCACTTGAGCTCGACGAGCTCCTTGTCGGCCGGTCCCAGCTCCGCGGCGGCAGCCGCGCGGCACACGAACATCCAGTCGGCGAAGGCCGGGTCGTTCGTCGCGTTTGCGGCCTCGAGGGCGCGGTCGTACGCGGCGAGCGCGGGCGAGAACTCGCCCTTCTCGAGCAGCGCGAGCGCCTCGCGGCGCGCGCCTTCGGCGGCGGACTTGAGGGCCTCCTCAGTCATTGCCGTCGTCCGTCCGCGACTTGTCGGACTGCATCTTCTTGAAGGCGATGAACTCGCGCACTTCGCGGCGCGACTCGTCGGAGAGTGAGGCCCAGTCTTCGAACGGAACGTCCGTGCCGGGTTTGGCGTCTCTCGGCTGTTTCGCGCCGTCGTCGACAGGCACCGCGCCCGCGGACGTCGCCGACTCCGCCTCTGCCGCCGGTTCCTCGAAGAAATTGCTCATGGACAGCTCGAACACCTGAAGGATCCGGAAGAGAGTGTCGAGACCGACCTTGTACTCACCGTTTTCCATGCGCGACAGGTCGGATTGCGTCACCCCGATCCGCGAGGCGAGCTCCGCCTGGGTCAGATGCCGGCTCTTCCGGATCTGACGGATCTTCTGCCCCACGAGGAGGATCTGGGACGCACGCGGCACAGCGCTCATGAGCCTACATCATTTAAGATAGCGTCTCCCTGCCGTGTGTCAAGCGGTTTCGGGGTGGTTTGAATAAGTGCTACCTCATTGAAGAACAAGCTCTTCTTACTTTCGGAGCTCCTTCGGAGAGACCTTGCGGCCCGATACGGGGGCAGCTTCGCAGGTCCCCTGTGGGCGGTCCTGAACCCGGCCGTCTTCTGCGCCCTCAATGCCGTCGTGTTCGGATTCTTCTTCAACATGAAGCCTCCTGCCGGCTTCCAGGGAGGTTATGTGGAGTTCCTCCTGGCCGGGCTTCTGCCGTGGCTCGGGGTCCAGGAGGCGGTCATGAGGGCCACGACTTCGGTGAGCGACCAGGCGCATCTCGTGAAGAAGCTGCGCTTCCCGGTTCACCTTCTGACAGTGTCCGCCGTCGGAGCCGCGCTCTTCGTCCAGGCGATCGTCATGAGCCTTCTCACCTGCTTCCTTCTCGTGACCGGCCGCGGCTCCGTGAATGTCGGCCTTCTCGCCGCCGCTTTCGCCTTCGAGTGCCTCCTCCTCGCCGGGCCGGCCCTCTTTCTCGCTTCACTGAATGTCTTTTTCCGCGACCTCGCGCAGATCCTCCCTCCGTTTCTCATGATCGCGTTCTACCTTTCGCCGATCTTCTATCCTGAGTCGATGGTCCCCGGGTTCGCGGCTCCGTTTCTCGCGTTCAACCCGCTGCGCGATCTCCTCGCCCTCTTCCGCGCCGCGTTG
>JAMQPJ010000388.1 GCA_023717585.1 Thermoanaerobaculia bacterium | reverse complement strand
CGGGTCACGGACTTCGAGAAGCCGCCCGCGGCCGCGCGCTTGATGGCGGGGCCGATGGACTCGGCGTGCGCGGCGAGCCACTTCGGCCCGACGAAGGTCGAGGCCAAGGCCGGCGATCTCGTTGCCGACAATTTCCAGGGCGAGCACGCCACCGTCTATCACGTGAAGGACCGCGGCCTCGTCGTCATCACTTCGTGCGGGCACGCCGGCGTGATCAATTCCGTTCGGCAGGCGCAGAAGGCGTCGGGGATCCAGAAAGTCCACGCCATCGTCGGCGGGTTTCACCTCGCGCCCGCGCCGGACGAGGTCGTGGCCAAGACGGTGGCCGCGTTCAAGGAGATCGGGCCCGACTACATCGTTCCCATGCACTGCACCGGCATGAACACGATCATGGCCGTGCACGTGGCGATGCCGAGGACGCTGGTGATGCCGTCGACGGGGACCCGCGTGGTCTTTGGCGCCTGAGCGTCCGTTTGAAGCGCGCGAAAGGCCCCGGGGAAGATTCTGGGCCGGCCCCGGGCCGGCGCTGAGAGTAAGGAGCGCATTCGCCGAGAGTTGAACCAAGGGCACCAGGAGCGTCGCTCGAAAGCTGGGCGTGAGCATGGGGACAGTCAGCTCACTGAGTGGCCTGAGGTGATCATGTCCGCGGCCGGTTCGACCTCCAGCGGCAAGCCCAGTTCCGTCGCCAGGACATTCGGGATGCTGCCCAGGCTAAATTAGACGGCGAGCGCGGTGGGGCCACCCACCATGGGCTGGAGCGTCTCGTTCAGGTGCCGTCTCCGCCATGCACGATGACGGTGTCCACGGCGGCGGCGAGCGCGTCCTGACTGCACGCGTGGGCCCCGGGCGCGCGTGGTCACTTGAGCTTGAGATCCTCGTACGGCGAGATGAACGGGTGGCCCGTGATCGTGGGCACCTCCGCCATCCGCGGTCCGACCCCGATCATGGCGGCCGCCTCCACGATCGGCGCGAACATGGCCCGCTCGTACATGAGTTGCTGGATCTTGTGGAGCAGCGCCTCGCGTCGGTTCCTGTCCATCTCGACCGCCTGGTCGCTGAAGAGCGCGTCGATGTCGGGGTAGCCGCCATAGGAGCGGATCCCGCTGGAGATCACGAAGGCTTCGATCCGCGTCGCGGCGTTGCCGGCGGCGCCGCTGCCGACGCGGACGAGACGCTTGAACTGTTTCTCCTGGTCCGCCTTGTAGAAGGCCACGCGCTCCATCGGGCGCAAACGCGCGCGAATACCGATGGCTCGAAGGCCGTTGATGACGCTCTCGGCCTCGGGCGCGAACACGGCGTCGGTCGCGACCTCGACCGCGTCGAAGCCTCTGGGATAGCCCGCTTCGGCCAGGAGTTGCCTCGCCCGCGCCGGATCATACGGATACGCGGGCGGCACCCAGTAGAACTCGAAGTCGCGGGGAATGATGCTCGGCGCGGGCCGGCCGTAGCCGAGGTACTCCGCATCGCTGAAGCCCTTCCTGTCGATCGCCAGGTTGATCGCGAGCCGGACGCGGCGATCCGCCCACGGCGACTTCGGGTCCCATTGCTCGGTGAAGACGATCCACTGGCTGCCCGTCGGAAGGACGACCTTGAGCGCGAGGCCCGGCGACCGCCTCACCTCCTCGGCGTCAGGACCTCTCAGTCCGTACGCGACGTCCGTCTCGCCGCGCTTCAGCATCACCAGGCGCGTCGACTCGTCCGGCACGGATTTGAAGACGAGGCGCTTCACCGCCGGCGCCTTCCGCCAGTAGCCGTCGTACGCCTCGACGATCAGCTCGACGCCCGGCGTGAAGGACACGAAGCGGTACGGCCCCGCTCCGACGGGCGCCTTCTTGAAGCCGTCGTCACCGACGCGCTCGGTGTACTTCTTCGGTATGATCCAGGCGGCGCTGGTGGCCGGCGTCGCGTAGAACGTCATGAAATCGGGCCACGGCTGCTTCAGCCGGAACCGGACGCGCAGTGGGTCGACGACCTCGACGGCGGCGACGCGCGCCTTCAGCGCTGTGGCGCCCCCGCCCTTGTAGCGCTCGAACGAGAACTTCACGTCCTCCGCGGTCACGGGATCGCCGTTGTGGAACCGGACGCCCTTGCGAAGGAGGAACTCGTACACGTGCCCATCCTTCGAGGTCGTCCACGACTCGGCCAGGCTCGGCGCCCACGCATTGCCCGGCATCGGTTTCACGAGGGCGTCGTGGAGCGCGTAGAGCGTGAGGAACGGCGTGATGACGCCCGGCGTCTCCGCGGGATCGAACTACGTCGGCGCAAGCGAGACGGTGGCGGCGAAGGTGACCTGCCCCTCGGCCGCCGATGCCTGGGGCGCGAGGGCGAGGGTCAGGACGACGGCAAGCGCTGACGCCAGTGTCGAGCGGTGAGCCATAGGTGTCCTCCTCGTAGTGAGTGATCGCACATCGTCACCGCGCCCTCTGGATCGCCTCCCACACCCGCGCCGGCGT
>JAMQPJ010000386.1 GCA_023717585.1 Thermoanaerobaculia bacterium | reverse complement strand
GAAGATCTTCCCGTATTTCTCCTCGATCGCGTCGCTCGCGCGGCAGTTCGAGGAGATCGGCGTGAACGGGCTCGTCCTCTTCAACCGGAGCTACCAGCCCGACATCGATCTCGAGACCCTGGAGGTGAAGCCGGACCTGCGCCTCTCGAGCTCGACCGAGCTGCTCTCGCGCCTCTACTGGATCGCGATGCTCTCGGGCCGGGTGGACCTGTCGCTCGCCGTGACGGGCGGCGTCCATTCGGGCGCCGACGCGCTGAAGGCGATTCTCGCCGGAGCGGATGTCGTTCAGATGGTCTCAGCTCTTCTCCAGAACGGTCCCCGCCACCTGAAGATCGTGCGCGAGGAGATCGAGCGGTGGCTCGAGGCCCACGGCCATTCCTCGCTCGAGGAGGTCCGCGGCAGCATGAGCCTCGAGCGGCGGGAAGACTCCCGCGCGTTCACGCGCGCCGGCTTCCTGGAGGTCCTTCAAACGGGGATCCGCCCCGGGAGCTGAAAAAGCGGCGGGGTCCGGAGGTCAGATCCAGCCGCGCCGGAACGCGAGCGCCACGGCCTCGACCTGGCTGTGCACCTCGAGCTTCCGGAGGACGTTCTGGATGTGGTTTCGCACCGTTGCGTGCGAGAGGTTCAGCTTCGCGGCGATGTTGAGCGCCGCGTAGCCGTTCGACAGCAGCATGACGATCTCCCGCTCGCGCCCGCTGAGCGGGGAGACGGAGATCGGGGGATCGACGGGAGGGAGGCCGGACGGCTCGCGCACGGCCGACCGCAGCGACGAGACCAAGTTGTCGAGCTCCGGACCCTCGGTCTCGAGGAAGTGCATGAGCACGGCGAATGCCGGGCCGCCAGCGGGAAGCGGAACAGCGCGGACGATGAGCTTGACGCCCGCGGAGGACCCCTTCTTGCGGACGTCGAGGAGAAAGGGCCGCACGTCGTCTCCGGCGATCGCCGAGACGACGACGGGGCATTCCCGTGCGCAATAGAGGTTGCCGAAGACGTCCCGCCCGGCCAGAACGTCGTAGCACATCTTTCCGAGCACTTCCTCGGAGGACCACCCGAGCGCCTTCTCCGCGCCATCGTTCCAGAAGACGATGCGGTCGTGGCGATCCATGCCGTAGGCGGGAGCCTTCGATTCCGCGATGAGCTCGAGGGCGTCGCGCACGGGCAGGGAGAGCGGACTCGGCATGGCCGCGTATTCTGTCAGAAAACGAACTTTCAGGAATGGAGGTCCCGAGCCGGATCGAATCGCTCGAACAGCCGGGCGAGCAGGAAGACGCCTCCAGCCGCTTCGGCGAGGACCGGCAGGGCCGCGAAAACGGCGGCCAGGGGCAGCGACCAGAAGCCCATGGCTCTGAAGGCGAAGAAGATCAGGGGTCCGGCGAGGAGAGCCGCCGGGATCAGGGCGAGGCCGAGAACCAGCGACGTGCCGAAAAACGAGAGCATCCTCAGGCCCGTCTGCTCGAGACCGACGGCGCGTTTGCGGCCCGCCGGGAACCAGGCCGGGAAGAGGAGGACGGACGCGTTCTGGACCACGAGGGCGAGCGCGACGAGGACGGGCAGGAAGACGGCCATCGTCAGGGCGACGGGCACGAGCACCTCGAACCGCTGGAACGAGGCCGGGGAGGGCGCCGTGACCACCGTTCCCAGAAACGCTGCCCGTACTGCGCGCCCCGCCGCGATCGCGAGGGCGATCGCGATTCCCCCCCAGCCGTAGAGCACGGCAACGGCCGCGGGCGCTCCGAGCTCGGCGAGGACGAGGCGCTCGGCCTCGAGAGGCCATGTCTTGAGAAGCGTGGCGTACTCGAGATCGCCGCGCAGGTCGATCCGGAAGCCGAGGGGCGTGATGAGAGCAAGGAACGCCGTCAGGGCGAGACACGTCGCGCTTCCAAAGGCCGCCGAGACGTCGGCCGAGGGGGTCGACAGGAAGGCGGACGCCGAGAAGAGCGCGGCCGCGAGGGTTGCCACGATCGCGGCCTGCCGGCGAAGGCTCGTCCGTTTCCAGGCGAGGAGGTTCTTCCACACGATCGCGACCTCGGGCCGGCCCCGCGGCGCTAGGGCGAACGGGACGGTCGCTCGGCGCTTCTCGGAAGGGAGGGCTTCGAGGCGGCCCGCCTCGCGCCGGGCCCGAAGCGCGGCTCGCCGCGAGGCCTGAGAGAGCGTCGCTTCCTCGAAGCGCCCGGCCGTGAGGGCGACGCACGCATAGAGGACTCCCACGAGGCCGAGAGCGGGCGGCAGCGCGACGAAGAACGCGCGGGCCGTCGGGGCCAGGAGCGGGGCGAGAATCCAGCGGAACGGGGTGAGGAGCGCGAGCGGCGCCGGGCCGAAGGGCCCGGATCGAAGCGCGAAAACGAACCCGCCGAGCGAGAACGCCCCCTTTCCCGGGCCCGATGCGGCGGCGAGAACGCCCGCCCCGAGAGTCACGACGAGCATTCCGAGGGCGCTTGCCGAAACCACGAAAGCCGCTGTTTTCGCGGCCCTTCGGGGGGCCGGCGGAAGCTCGTTCCAGCGCGCTTTCGTGAAGGCGAGAGCGAGATTGTGGAAGTGGACCGCCGTCAGCAGCAGCCAGAGCCCGGCGCCGGTGAGAATCGCGGTGCCGCTTCCGCGACTCCCGGACACGATCGTGAGGATGAACGCGCTCAGGAGGACGGGAAACTGCGCCTTCAGGAGGGCGTAATGGAGAAGGGCGCGCCGGGAAACGGGGGCGGGAAAGAGGAACTGGATCTCGGCCTCCGACAGCCCGAGTGACGCCTGGCCCTTTCGGAAGAGCCAGGTCAGGAGAGCGGCGGCGGCGAGCGCGGCCGCGCCGGCGATGAGGAGGATGTCGTCCATGTGCCTCGGGAGGCCTGGCGGAGCCGGCGGGCGGCCCGCGCGGCCGGGCCTCAGAAAGAGCATCGCGAAGTACGCGGCGCCGACGAGGAAGCCGACCATGTACCGCGGCTCGCGGAGGCGCCCGAGCTTTTTCCGCGAGGCGTTCTTCAGCATCCTCTTCGCCGTGAACACCACGAGCGGGAGGAACGACGGCGATGCGCTCACGCCCCGCCCGTGACGCGCAGGAAGATCTCCTCGAGCGACGTGTCTCCGCCTGCCCCGGCGCGGATCTCCTCCAGCGTGCCCTGGAGCACGGCCTTTCCGTGCGACAGGACGAGGACGCGGCTGCAGATCTCCTCGACGAGCGGCAGGAGATGCGACGACACGATGACGGCCGAGCCGGCAGCGGCCCGGCGGACGATCGTCTGCTTCATCTTCCGGATGCCGCCGGGGTCGATTCCGGTCAGGGGCTCGTCGAAGACGAGGACTTCGGGATCGTGGAGCAGGCCGCAGGCCACGACGAGCTTCTGCTTCATGCCCCGCGACAGCTCGGCCGGCAGCGCGCGCTCCTTGCCCGCCAGCTCCAGCTCGTCGAGGAGGACGCGCGCACGAGCCGCCGCGTCCGCCACTCCGTACATCCGCGCGGTGAAGGCGAGGTGGTCCTCGACGGTCAGGTACTCGAAGAGGCGCGGCTCGTCCGGCATGAACGCGAGGCGGCGCCGGGATTCCACGGGCTGCGCGATGAGGTCGAACCCGGCGAGACGGATCGTGCCCGCGTTCGGCGGCAGGATTCCCGCGAGGCAGCGCAGCGTCGTCGTCTTGCCGGCGCCGTTCGGGCCCACGAGCCCGAGGACTTCTCCCTTCGCGACGCGGAAGCTCAGGCCGTCCACGGCCGTGACGTTCTGGTACGCCTTGACGAGGCCTTCGACTTCGATCACGGCGAGAGTCTCGCACGGGGAAAATGACCGCAGCTGGCACCATTTCTAAGAAAGGGTAAGAGAACTCGATCAAGTTGTTTTGTTACAGTCATTTGCACTCTTTTATTGAACACGTTCAAATTTCTTCTTGACACGTTATGACGGCGGCCCTATGTTCTGACCATGAAGTTGAACACGTTCAAATCGCTTCGGACCTGAAGGAGGACGCCATGACGACACCCATACTGCCCAATCCGGTCTTCACTCTCTGGACATACGGCCTCTATCTCGGCCTCAGCATCCTGCTCACGATCTGGGTGGCCCGCACGCTCCACAAGAACGGGCGAATCTTCCTGGTCGACGCGTTTCTCGGCAACGAGAAGCTGGCTGATTCCGTGAACCACCTTCTCGTCGTGGGCTTCTACCTCATCAACATCGGTTACGTGACCTTGGCGCTCACGGAGAAGGTCAAGCCCGGCAGCGTATCGCAGGTCATCGAGCTCCTGAGCACGAAGGTCGGACTCGTTCTCCTCGTCCTCGGCGGCATGCACTTCTTCAATCTCTATGTCTTTTCCCGGATGCGCCGCCGCGGGCTGATCCACCGGATGCCGCCTCCCGTGAAGCCACAGGGCAGCGTGGCTCCGCCGATTCCGGCGTGAGTGCCGAGGCGAGAGAGCCCGCCATGAACAAACTCTATGTTCTCTACGACGGGACGTGCGGCGTCTGCGTTCGCGCCCGCTGTTGGATGGGCCGGCAGCCGGCGCTCGTCGACCTGGAGTTCGTCTCGGCCGGCTCTCCGGTGGCGCGGATGCTCTTCCCCGAGCTGGCGAGCGCCTCGGAGGAGCTGACGGTCGTGAGTGACGAGGGCGAGGTGTGGCGAGGCACCTCGGCCTGGTTGATGTGCCTCTGGGCTCTGACAGAGTTTCGCGAGTTGTCCGATCGCTTGTCGAGCCCCACCCTCGCGCCCTTCGCCCGGCAGGCGTTCGAGCTCCTTTCGAAGAATCGGAAGAGACTCTCCGAATGGCTTCACCTCATGCCCGAGGAAGCGGTCGCCGACCGCCTGAGAAGCGGCGGGTCGCCTGCCTGCGCGGCAGCCGCGCCTCCGCGCGCATTCGGAGCGACGGCATGAGCACCCGCGGCGAGGAAACCCGCGAGAAGATCCGCGCGGTCGCGTTGGCGCTCTTCCAGGAGAAAGGCTTCGACGGCGCGACGATGCGAGAGATCGCGGCGGAAGCGAAGGTCGCGACCGGCGCGGCGTACTACTACTTTCCGTCGAAGGAGTCGCTCGTCCTGGAGTTCTATGCGCGCCTTCAGAACGAAGTCGACGAGAAGCTCTCCGCCGCCCTCGAGGGCCACCGGGAGCTTCGCGAGCGCCTCGATGCGGCCCTCCGGCTCAAGTTCGGCCTCCTGAGACCGAACCGGCGCTTCCTCGGCGCCCTCGTCCGGGCCGGCCTGGATCCGGAGAACCCGGTCTCTCCCTTCAGCGCGGAAACGACGACCCTGCGGGAGCGCAGCATCGGAATCTTCCGGCGCACGCTGGAAGGCTCCGACGTGAAGATACCGGCGGACCTCGCCCCGCACCTGCCACGCCTCCTGTGGCTCTATTACATGGGGCTCATTCTCTTCTGGCTCTTCGACCGCTCTGAGCAGCAGAAGAGAACCGACCGCCTCATCGCGCGGAGCCTGGACGCGGTCGCCACCGCCATCAAACTCTCCCGCTTCCGGGTCGCGGCACCGCTGCGAAAGGCCGTCCTCGGGCTCCTCTCCGACCTCGAAGGAGATCCGGTATGAGAATCCCCGCCGTTGCCGGTCTCATCCGTCGCCGCGTCCTGGTCAATTTTCGTGTGAAGCCGCACGTGGCACAGCGGCTGCTCCCGCCTGGCTTCGAACCGAAGCTCGTCCGTGGCTGGGTCGTCGTCAGCATCCCTCTCCTCGTGCCCGATGGCGAAGAGGGAATCGACCTGACGATGCGTTCGTCCGATGGGGAGACCTCCGTGGAGCTCGTTGCCGAGGCGGCGCCGTCTCTGCCGACCTCGTCCCGGTTCCACTCGCTCGCCGAGGCGTCCGCATTCTTCGAAGCCGGTTCACTCGGCTATTCGCCGGGCGGGGACGCACACCGACTCGACGCAGTCGAGCTCAGGACGTCGGGCTGGAGCGTCGAGCCGCTGGCAATCCGGCACGTGTTCTCGAGCTTCTTCGCCGACGAGCGACTATTCCCGGAAGGATCCGTGGAGTTCGACTCGGCACTCCTGATGCGAAACGTCGAGCACGAGTGGCATATCGCCCAGGGCGTAGTCGTTGCCCCGGAACACGAGGCCCCGATGGCACCGGACGGAGGCGCCCCTTGAAGGTCGTGATCCCGGGCGGTTCGGGTCAGGTCGGCACGATCCTGGCGCGAGCTTTCCTCGCCGCGGGACACGAGGTCATCGTCCTGAGCCGCCAAGACCGTTCCGCTCCATGGCGGGTCGTCCGATGGGATGGTGAAACGGCAGACGAGTGGTGCACGGAACTCGACGGCGCCGACGTTGTCATCAACCTCGCGGGCCGCAGCGTGAACTGCCGCTATACCCCCGCGAATCGCCGGGCCATCAAGGAATCACGCGTGAGGGCGATACGCGTCATCGGGGATGCGATCGCCCGTGCGTCTCGTCCTCCGCGAGTCTGGCTGCAGGCGAGCACGGCGACCATTTACGCCCATCGCTACGACGCGGCCAACGATGAGGCAACGGGGCTGTTGGGCGGGTCGGAGCCGGCGACTCCGGACACCTGGCGCTTCAGCATCGACGTCGCCACGTCGTGGGAGAGCGCGGCCCGCGAGTCGATCACGCCCCGGACGCGCAAGGTGCTACTGCGCTCGGCGATCATCCTGAGCCCGGACCGAGGCGGTCCATTCGACCTCCTGCTTCGTCTGGTTCGATGCGGCCTTGGCGGACAGGCTGGAGACGGCCGGCAGTACGTTTCGTGGATCCACGATCAGGACTTCACCAGAGCCATTCTCTGGTTGATCGAACAAGACGGATTCGAGGGCGCTGTCAACGTGGCAGCTCCGAATCCCGTCACGAACGGGGAGTTCATGGGGTCACTTCGAGCCGCTTGGGGCATTCGGTTCGGCCTTCCGGCGGCGACCTGGATGCTGGAGATCGGAGCGGTACTCCTTCGAACCGAGACGGAGCTGATTTTGAAGAGTCGGAGAGTCGTTCCCGGACGGCTCCTCGAGGCGGGATTCACGTTTCAATTTCCCGCCTGGTCGGAAGCGGCGCGCGATCTCTGTGAAAGGCATCGCCGCTTGCTCGCGCGCTAGACTCGACGGCACATGCCGCGCCTCACGCTTCAGACCGCGGGCGAATCCCACGGCCCGCTCCTGACGGGCCTCGTCACCGGGCTGCCGGCCGGCCTCCGGATCGACGTCGCCGCGCTGAACGCCGACCTCGCGCGGCGGCAGCATGGCTACGGACGCGGCGGCCGCATGAAGATCGAGAAGGACGAGGCGCGATTCACGGGCGGGCTCAGGGGCGGAGAGACGCTCGGCGGCCCGATCGCCTTCGAGATCCTGAACCGCGACCACGGAGTCTGGGAGCAGGTCATGGGTCCCCTGGACGTCGAGCCCGAGGCGGCGGCGAAACGGCGGCTCACGTCGCCGCGCCCCGGCCACGCGGATCTCGCGGGCGGGCTCAAGTACGGCCGTCGCGACCTCCGCGACATCCTCGAGCGCGCGAGCGCGCGCGAATCCGCCGCGCGCGTGGCGGCGGGCGCGCTCTGCCGGCAACTGCTGCTCGCATTCTCCGTCCGCGTCCGGAGCGGTGTCCTTTCGATCGGCACGATCGCCGTGCCGGAGGGGCCGCGCGGATTCGGGGATCTCGAGAAGGTGGACGAAGCGTCGCCGTTCCGGCTCGTGGACCGGAGCGTCGAGACGGCCATGAGGGACGCCGTCGACGCGGCGGCGAAGGCGGGCAACACGCTGGGCGGGACGATTCTCGTCGGCGCGCGCGGCGTTCCGACCGGCCTCGGCTCGCACGTTTCGTGGGAGGACAAGCTAGACGGACGGATCGCCCGCGCCCTGATGTCGATCCCGTCCGTGAAGGCCGTGTCGCTCGGGGAAGGCGTCGCGAACGCGTTCCGGCGAGGTTCGGCCGCGCACGATGCCATCCAGTACGAGCCGGGGCGCGGCTTCTCGCGCGTCTCGAACCGCGCCGGCGGCCTCGAGGGCGGTATCACGAACGGCGAGGACGTGCTCGCCACGATCTACCAGAAGCCGATCTCGACGCTTCGTGACGGCCTCCCGTCGGTGGACATCGACACGAAGCTGCCGCACCGCGCGTCGTACGAGCGCTCCGACGTGCCGGCCGTGCCGGCGTGCGGCGTCATCGCGGAGGCCATGCTCGCCTTCGTCCTCGCGGACGCTCTCCTGGAAAAGACGGGCGGCGATTCGATGGAAGAAGTAAAGAGGAACTTCGAGGGGTTCGTGCGCGCGCAGAAGCTGTTTTGAAGAGCTCGAAGAGAATTTTCTTAGAAGGGTAAGAGGGCGGGCGCTTGGACTTCTTGGCCGAATTCCCTTCTAGGAAATCTTCGATCCAGTTCAACCATGCGGCCGTGTGCCCGCTCCCCGCGCGCGCGGTGGCGGCGCTTGGAGCATACGCCTCGAACCTCTCTACGCGGGGCGCGCTGGACTGGCGGGACTGGCCCGCGAAGGCCGACGAGGTGCGCGGCCTGGCGGCCCGGCTGATTGGGGCCGACGAGCGGGTCGGGGGAGCCTCCTCGATCTCGATCGTGCCGAACACGACGTGGGGTCTCGACATCGTGGCGCAGGGGCTCGACCTTTCGCCGGGCGATTCCATCGTCACGACGGCCTCTGAATTCCCGGCAAACCTCACGCCGTGGGTCGCGCTCGAGAACAAGGGAGTGTCGGTACGGCGCGTCCCGACCCGGGACGGCGCGTTCACGGCGGAAGAGATCATCGCGGTATGCGACCGCTCGACGCGGCTCGTATCGGCCTCCTTCGTCGCGTTTCACACGGGCTTTCGCGCTCCGGTCGAAGCACTCGGAGCCCTCTGTCGCCCGCGCGGAATCCTGCTCGGCCTCGACGGCATTCAGGGCGTGGGCGCCCAGCGCGTGGACGTGGCGGACTGGAACGTGGACTTCCTGTCCGCGGACGGCCACAAGTGGATGCTCGGCCCCGAGGGCTGCGGCCTTCTCTTCACGACGCCGGAGCTGCGCGGGCGCCTCACGCCCCCGCCCGGCTGGACGAACCTCGAGCGCGCGCACGGAGCGGACTACCGTGTCCCGCCGAATCCCGTGTACCGCTCGGATGGAGTCCGGTTCGAGCCCGGCGCCCTTCCGACGCCCGCCCTCTACGCTCTCGCGGCGTCGCTCGAGCTGCTCCTCGAGATCGGGCTCCCGGAGATCGAGGCGCGCATCGAGAGGACGCTCGGAGTTCTCGTCGAGGGCCTCCCTCGCCTCGGCTTCGAACCCGTCCTCTTCAGCGGGCCGCCGCGCTCGGGCATCCTCGCGGCACGCCCGCCCGCGGGCAAGGACGCGCGCTATTTCCAGAAGCGCCTCGCCGACGAGAACATCGTCGTCTCGGCGCGGGAAGGGTTCCTCCGCTTCTCGCCCCACGTCGGCAACGACGAGGCGGAGGCGGAGCGCGTGCTCGGTTTGTTGAAGAGACTTTAGCTTCGAGCCCGTGCGCTGCCACAGGCCCTCAGCGCGTGGCGACGGGCAGGTCCGGTAGCTCAGGCGGCGTCGGGCCGGCCCGGAACCCGGCCGCCCCGATCCAGTCCACGTCGAGCACGAAGATCCGGGGATCGCGGGGGACCCAGCGGTCGTTCACGAGCCGGTGCACTTCGTAGTGAAGGCGGGGGGTCACGGTGAAGCCGCTCGTGCCGACGCGGCCGATCGGAGTACCGCGCGATACCCGCTGGCCCTTTTTCACGAGGGCCGGGGAGAGGTGGCCGTAGACCGTTCGGGTCCGCGCGTCGTGGGACAGCACGACGATCGTCCCGAGCCGCCGCCACGCCGCATCCGCGCGGCGGGACACGGGACCCGAGAACGCGACGACGCCGGCCGCGGGCGCGGTCACGGGCGTTCCCGCGGGGGAGGCGAGCGTGAGCCCGGAGCAGAATTCGTCGCGGCGCATGACGTCGGAAGCGTGCCAGCCGAACAGCTCGATGGGAACGGACGACGAGGGCTCGACGGGTGCCCGCGACGGCACGAAAACAGGGTCGAATCCGGCAGGCAGGTGGGCCGGCAGCCCGGCGAGCCGCCGCCGGAACAGCTCGAAGAGGCGGGTGCGCCGGGCGAGATCCGCGGCCTCCGCTTCCATCGCGGCGGGCGTCGCCGGCGCTGCGTCCCGCGGGTCCCCGGGAAACCTGTCCGGCGGCTGGATCTCGAGGATGGCGCCGACCCGGGCGAGAAAGAGCTCGTCAGCGAGAAGCCGATTGCCGAGCGCGAGGGCGCGCCGTCCGACCGACGCGAAGGATTCGGCGCCGCGCTGGGCCGTCTCACGAATCGCGCGCCGGTCGGCGGCATGCACGGCGTCCGACACGACGCTCGGAGCGCCCGCGAGGCCGAGGACGATCGACGCCCCGCACCCGAGGAGGAGCCCCGCGAGGGCGGCGCCACCGAGCGGTCCGATCTCGAGCGAGCGGCTCTTGCGGCTCGGATCGCCCGGATGCACACGCAGGAGACTCATCGGGGTGCCGGCTTCAGCGCGGGGCCTCCGCCGATCTGGAGGCCGAGGAGACGCGGGTCGCGGCGGGAGGCGGGCCGGAACGGCTGGACGACGCGGATCCTCAAGATCCCGCTTTCCTCCGGCAAAGCGGCGAGCTCGATCCTCTTCCACTCGCCCGGCGGGAGCGTGACGCGGCCTCGCAGTGTGTCTCCCCAGAAAACGTCTGCGGCGGCGGGCCGCCCGTCGGGGCGTCCGTTGCGCGCCGAAAGGGTGAGCACCGGGGACGGTGCTCCGGGCGCCCGAGGGGGCAGAGAGACGAGCCAGGCCGCGGACTCGCCCGTCCATCGGAAGGGTCGCCCTTTCGCGTCGTGCTCGACGTCGTAAACGCCGGCGCTCGTCGCGTACCGGAACGCGGCCTCGGCCGTCCGGGTCTCCCAGGCCCGCGCGGCGACGCCGCCGATCGCGCAGACGAGAGCCCCGGCGAGCACGACGGGCACGACGGCGGCGAGGAATCGGCCGGTGCGGCCGTCCTCGCGGAGCGGAAGCCGCGCCGTCAGCAGGCCGACGAGAGCGCCGATCTCGGAATAGACGAGGTGCGAGCCGAACAGAAACACGACGAGGAGTCCGATCATCGACGCGGCGGCGGCGGCGCGGGCCACGGTTTCGTCGTCGTGGGCGTCGCCCTCGAGCGTCAGCGCGCGGCCCGCCGAGCGGGACACCCCGAGGAGAAGGAGAAGGAGGAGAGACGCGCCGGCGAGCCCCGACTCCGCGAGCGTGCCGAGATAGAGCGACGGCGGGTGGTCGGTCGTGCGGACCGTGTGGCCGAGCTCCCGCGCGGCGAGGTCGGGAAACACGATACGGAACGAGCCGAGACCGAAACCCGCGACGGGGTGCATTCGGAAAGCCTCCCAGGCGCCTTCGTACAGGAGCAGGCGGCCCCGGGTCTCTTCGAACGGTGTCGGTTGCGTGCGAAACGGCGCTTCGAGCCGCGCGAGAAGCGCCGACCTCACGGCCCCCCGGTTCGGCCACGAGAGCGCCGCCGCGAAGAGGAGCGCCGAGAGGATCGCGAGGGCTCCGATCGTTCC
>JAMQPJ010000380.1 GCA_023717585.1 Thermoanaerobaculia bacterium | reverse complement strand
CCGACTTCGTGGTGTACGGCGTCGTCAACGACGGCCCGACGCCCGGCTCGCGCACCTCGGATGGCTCCTATCTGCCCATGGTGGTTCTCAACTGATATCCTGACGCCGACTTGGGCCGGACAGGCGATCGCCGCTCCCGGGGCTTCGGCCGAGGGAGGGGAGGAAAGTCCGGACTCCAGCGGGCAGCGTGCCGGAGAAATTCCGGTCGGGGTAACCCGAAGGAAAGTGGCACAGAAAACACACCGCCGACGCGCCGCAAGGCGCAGGTAAGGGTGAAAAGGTGCGGTAAGAGCGCACCGCGGTTCCGGCAACGGGACCGGCAGGCGAAACCCCACGCGGAGCAAGGCCAAATAGGGTGACGGAAGGGGCGCCCGCCCCCGCGGCTTCAGGCCGACGTCACCGGGTCGGTCGCTCGAGCCCGTCCGAAAGGCCGGGCCTGGAGGAATGACCGCCGGCCGGAAGGCGCGAGCCGACCGGTTACAGAATCCGGCTTATCGTCCGGCCCGAGTCACTCTCCGGGGGCTTGGCTTCGCGCGCCCCCGGACCCCCGGCTGCGGCGCACATCGAAGTTGTTCGGCTTCGGCTAAACTGCGCGGACCGTGAAAGTCGTCGTCAAGTCGGGGGCACCGGGCGGGTTCACCGACTACCTCGCGCGCTTTTCCGCCGGCCAGCCCATCTTCGAGGAGGGCGAGGTCGGCACCGAGATGTACGTCATCCAGTCCGGCACGGTCGAAGTCATCAAGCGCAGCCGGCGCGGCGAGGACAAGCTCCTCGCGACGCTCGAGAAGGGCGATTTCTTCGGCGAGATGTCGATCCTCGAGGACGTGCCGCGGACGGCCTCGGCGCGCGCGAAGACGGACGTCGAGCTCGTCCGGATCAACCAGTCGACGTTCGACGAGATGCTCCGCCACAACGCGGAGATCGCCGTGCGGATGCTCCGCAAGCTGTCCCGGAGACTGCGCGAGACGACGAAGCTCCTCGAGCAGTCCACGGGCGCGGCTCCCGCGCTCGACGAGAGCTCCTCCGACATCTTCTCGAAGGTCTCCGAGCGCCACGACATCTTCCGGCTCGTGGCCGCCGCCGGCGGAGAGGAGTTCTTCCTGAACCGCGACGGAGAGACCACCGTGGGGCGCGTCGACCCGGTCACCGGCATCAAGCCCGACGTGGACCTCGCGAACCTCGACACGCAGCGGTCCGTCTCGCGCCGGCACTCGAAAATCGTCCGCGAAAACGGCGAGTTCAGGGTCGTCGAGGAGATCGGGACGATGAACGGCACGTTCGTGAACGGCACGCGCATCGTCACGGGCCAGCCCGTCACGATCAAGGACGGGGACCGCACGCGATTCGGGCTCGTGGATCTCACGTTCCGGGTCAGCAAGGCGTAAGGGACCCGTCCCGCTGCTTCCAACCCTCGCGTCCCTGCCCGGCATCGGCCCCGCGCGCGCGAAAGAGCTGGCCGAGGCCGGAGTCGAAACGGTCCTCGACCTCCTCCTTCACCTCCCGTTCCGTTACGAGGACCGCACGCGCATCGGGCCGATCTCGGGCCTGGTGCCCGAGGGCCCCGCGACGACCGTCAAGGGCGAGATCCTCTCGGCCCGCCTCATCCGCACAAGGAAACGAGGCTTCACGATCTTCGAGGCGATTCTCGACGACGGAACGGGCACCGTCCGCCTCGTGTTCTTCAACCAGCCGTACCTCCAGCGTTGGATGGTTCCGAAGAAGGTCTTCTGGGTCTACGGGGTCGCGACGCAGGCCGCGCGCTATCGGCGCGGGCTCGTGATGGAGAACCCACAGATAGAAGAATTCTTTGAAGGTAGAGAGGAAGAGGGAAAAAGTTCGGGCGGAATGGGCGGCGCCGCCACCGATCCGCTATCGGTCGGGCGCGTGGTGCCCATTTACCGAAAATTGCCCGCACTGACGCCGCGTGCGCGCCGCGGCCTCGTCTTCCACCTTCTAAGAAACTTTGCAGACCATCTCCCCGAGCGCATCCACGACAGGACTGGCGAGGGTCCGAAGCTGCCTTCTCTGTCCGAATCCCTCCGCGAGGCCCACTTTCCAGGCAGCGCGGGCGGGACGGCCGACGCGGAGCCCTGGACCTCGCGGACCTCGCCGTACCTCCACCGCCTCGTGTACGAGGAGTTTCTCGAGTTTCAGGTCGGCCTGCAGCGCCGGCGCCGGGAGCGGGCGGCGGACCCCGCACCGCTCCTCGCCGCCGACGACGCCATTCGGGCGCGGCTCAAGGCCCTCCTCCCGTTCGCGCTCACCGGAGCGCAAAAACGGGTGATCCGCGAGATTGGCGCGGACTTCCGGCGGGGCACACCGATGCGCCGGCTGCTTCAGGGCGACGTCGGAAGCGGCAAGACGATCGTCGCGGTGCTCTCGGCCGTACTGGCCGCCGCTTGCGGGTTCCAGACCGCCCTCATGGCGCCGACCGAGATCCTCGCCGAGCAGCACGCGGCGACGATCTTCCGCCTCCTCGCGAAGTCCGGGCTCGTGCCCGCGCTCCTCACGGGCCGCGTAAAGGGAAAGGCGCGCGTCGCGCTGCTCGACCAGCTCGCGGGCGGCCGCATCAACCTCCTGATCGGGACACACGCGCTCCTGGAAGACCCGGTGGAGTTCCTGCGGCTCGGGCTCATCGTGATCGACGAACAGCACCGCTTCGGCGTCGCCCAGCGCACGGCGCTCTCGGGGAAGGCCGACGACACCGGGAGAAAGCCGCACCTCCTCGTGATGTCCGCGACGCCGATTCCGCGCTCTCTGGCGCTCACGCTCTACGGGGATCTCGACGTCTCGACGCTCGACGAAAAGCCGCCGGGGCGGACTCCCGTCGCGACGCGCGTCCTTCCGGAATCAGGGCGCAGCGGCTCGTTCCGGGAGATCGAGGCGGAGGTCCGGGCCGGGGGCCAGGCTTACGTCGTCGTCCCGCTCATCGAGGAGTCGGACAAGATCGAGGCGCGCGCGGTCGAGAAGCACGTGGAGGAGATCCGCCGGGCGCTGCCCGGAAGGCGAATCGGCGTCGTCCATGGACGCATCCCGCCGGAGGAGCGCGAGCGGACGATGGGGGAGTTCGCCGCCGGCCGGCTCGACGTCCTCGCGGCCACGACCGTCATCGAGGTCGGCGTCGACGTGCCGAACGCTTCCTACATGCTGATCGAGAACGCCGAACGCTTCGGTCTCGCCCAGCTCCACCAGCTGCGGGGACGCGTCGGGCGCGGGAGACGCGCTTCCCGGTGCGTGCTTCTTTTCGGCGCGAAGGCGTCGCCCGAATCGCGTGAGCGGCTCGGCGTGCTCGAGAAGACGGACGACGGATTCGTGGTGGCCGAGGAGGACCTCAGGCGCCGCGGTCCCGGCGACGCGCTCGGCACGCGCCAGAGCGGCGTACCCCTCTTCCGCGTCGGCGACCTCGTGCGAGACGTGGCCTGGATGAAGCGCGCCCGGGACGAAGCCTCTCGTCTTCTCGCCCGGAACGCGGACGCGCCCTTTCGCACGCCCCTCCTGCTCCGCGCCGCGGACCTGCCCGCGGGGGACTGATCACGACCGTCCCCGCCCCGGTCCGCCCGCGTGGAACGCGACCTCCCATTCGGGAGAGAAATTCGGATGGCGACGCGCGGTCTCGAGGGCACGGGCGAGGCCGGCCTCGTCCCCGCGCTCACGCCGCATCGCGACGATGCGGACGAGTGCCTGCAGCGCGGCAGGGTCGGTCGGGAAGCGGGACGCGACGGTTTCATCCAGGTCGAGCGCCTCGGCCGTCTCACCCTCCTTCTCGAGAAAGCGCGCTGCCGCGACGCCGAAGCGCGGGGTCAGGCTCTCACGCGCGGCGCCCATCACGTCGAAGACGAGGGCCCGAGCCAGCTGGGCCTCTCCCATCCGCAAGTAGACCGGCAGAAGACGGTCGGCGGCGCGTACCGCATCGGGACCCCGGTGCTCGTCGAGCGCGAGGTCGAACGCCAGTCGCAGCGCGTCCACGTTGTCCGGCTGCTCGCGGAGAACAGTGGCGAGCTCGCGCTGCGCCGTCTCGAAATTCCTGCCGAAGCGGGCCTCGCCGGCGCGGACGAGCGCGGGGTGCTGGCTCCACGAGATCTCCTTCTGGATGGCGGGATCCACCCACCGCTCTTCCAGGCGCGCGGCGCGGATCAAAACGGCCGCCGCGATCCCGAAGACGAAGCCCCCTATGTGCGCCCAGAACGCGACACCGCCGGGCCCCTCGGGCACCTTCGCGGCCAGCAAGGCCTGTTCCGCAAACCAGAAGGGCAGCACGACGGCCGCCCGCATCGCAAACCTGACCCGGATGAAGGGAAGAAAGACGATCGGCAGAAAGAGAAACCGGATGCGGGAGGTCCCGAGACGCACGAGAAACGCCCCCATGACTCCGGCGATCGCGCCTGAAGCGCCTATCAGCGGTACCTGTGAGCCGGATGATTGGGCGCCGTGCACGAGCGCGGCCGCGATGCCCGCGGAGAAGTAGAGCAGCGTGAAGAGCACGCGTCCGTAGACATCCTCGAGAAACGGCCCCATCGCGAAGAAGAAGAGGAGGTTGCCGACCAGGTGCAGCCATCCCCCGTGGAGGAACATCGACGTGATGGCGTCGGCCACGTTCGGCCGCGCGGGAACGAAGCCGAATCGCCAGGCCGGCGCCTCCTTGAGGCCCGACCTCAGCTCCCCTTCCAGGATCTTCAGCTCGTGCTTCTTCCCCTCGAGCACGAAACTCAGGAATCCGGTCTCGACCCCCGTCCCGGATATGCGCAGCCGTTCGAGCTCCACCCGCACGCCGTCCGAGAGAAGCGGCTCGATGTCCGGCGAGGCCGCCAGATGGGGATGCTGCAGGAGGAAGTCCTCGATCGCACGCACCTGCGATTCGACGCGAAGGCCCCATTCGCTTCCCCACGACGGAGGGCCCAACACGAGAAACCCCGCGATCATCAGCCCGATGATCGCGATCGAAACCCAGGGCTGGCGGCGGACCTCGCTGTTCTCGAGGCCGACGGGGAGAATCAGCATTCGAGGATATGATTCTCTCCGAAACGCGGGGTGAACGGATGCGGATCCTGCGCGGTAGCGTGGCGGCTCTGTTCCTCGTCGCGTCGTCCGCGCACGCCGCTGACAAGGAGATCGAGGATTTCCTGATCACCGGGACGACCCTTGAGGTCCGTTGGGCGGGCGCGACCGTGCGGGCGCCGGGAGCGATGTGGTTGTGGTCGCGCCTCGAGGGCGTCAAGGCGGCGAAGCTGGAAGCGTTCCAGTGCGTCAACAGAATGAACGAGAGGGACATGTTCCTCGCCTTCCTGGTCACGCGGCAGCCCGTGAAGCCGCTCAACGCCGGAGAGATGGACGACTTCATCCGGGAGGTCAGGAAGAGCATGCCCGACGATCGATGGGTGATCGCCCGCCCTCAATACGAGCGGTCGGACATTCCCTGGCCCGGCTCGTACCGGTTCCGTTACGAGCTCACCTCCGCCGACGCCACCGCCTACCTCTACGGATACGTGGGACGGAAGACGCGCGGGTACCTGACCGAATGTGTCACGCTCTCGCCCCAGGAGCCGGCGGAGTTCGTTCAGTTCTCCCGGTCCGTCTTCGTCCGGGAGGAGAAGCGGAACCCGAGCGGCCCCATCCTGAAGGCGCTCGTGATCGCGGTCGCCGCGATCGGGATCATTCAATGGCTTCGGTCCCGCGATCGTTGATCCCGGGTTAACATCCGCGACCGCGCGGTGAAGCCGCGCCCGAAGGCGCCGTGGACCCCCAAAAAACGCTCGAAATCGTCATCCAGATCGTGGTGCTGCTGTTCGCCGTCTCGTTCCACGAGTCGGCCCACGGCTACGTGGCGATGAAGTGCGGCGACAACACGGCGCGGGACCTGGGGCGCATCACGATGAATCCCCTCAAGCACCTCGACCCGATCGGCAGCCTCCTCTTCCCGGCGATGCTCGCCTTTTCGGGACTGCCCGTCTTCGGCTGGGCGCGACCCGTTCCGGTCTCGCTCCGCGGCGTCCCGAATCCGCGCCGGGCCAACCTCCTCGTTTCGGCGGCGGGGCCGCTCTCGAACCTGCTTCTCGCCCTCTGCTTCGGGGCGGGGTTCGCACTGCTTAAGGGCGTCGAGATTCCTTCGAAAGCCAGCCCCCTGTATCCGCTCTCGCTGATCTTCGGCCTCTCCGTCCTCGTGAACGTTTCGTTGGCCATCTTCAACCTCCTCCCCGTTCCTCCGCTCGACGGATTCGGCGTCGTCGAAAGCCTCGTGCCCGCTTCCGCCTTCCCGGCGGTCATCTTTCTGAGGCGCTATGGTTTCGTCATCCTCGTCGTCCTCATGTTCACCGGCGTTCTCGGGTTCATCATGCGTCCCGTACAGGGCGTGGTGATCGGGTGGCTGAGGTCCTGATGGCTCTTCCTTCCAGGAAAATCGTCCTCTCCGGTCTCCGTCCGACCGGCCGTGTCCACCTCGGAAACTACTGGGGCGCCGTGAAGAACTGGGTGGACCTGCAGGCCGATTACGACTGCCGCTATTTCGTCGCCGATCTCCACGCGCTCACGACCGACTACGCGGACACGTCCACGATCCGCGAGTCGACGCTCGAGGCCGTGACGGACTGGCTCTCCGTGGGCCTCGACCCGGAGAAGTCCGTCATCTTCGTGCAGTCGCGCGTGCCGCAGACGGCGGAGCTGGCGCTCGTCTTCGGGATGATCACTCCGCTCGGCTGGCTGGAGCGCGTGCCGACGTACAAGGAGCTGATCGAACAGCTCCGGGAGCGGGATCTCGGGACGTTCGGGTTTCTCGGCTATCCGGTTCTCATGACGGCCGACATCGCGCTCTATCGGGCGCACTGCGTGCCCGTCGGCAAGGACCAGGAGAGCCACCTCGAGATCTGCCGCGAGATCGTCCGGCGCTTCAACGGCTTCTATGGCGATGTTTTCCCCGAGCCGAAGGCGCTCTTCACGGCGACGCCCAAAGTGCCGGGCCTCGACGGCCGGAAGATGTCCAAGAGCTACGACAACACGATCGCCCTGTCCGACTCGGCGGCCGACGTCGAGAAGAAGGTCATGAGCATGGTCACGGACCCCGGCCGCGCGCGCCGCGCCGACCCGGGCAACCCCGACGTCTGCAACCTCTATCCCTTCCACGTCCTCTATTCGCCGCCGGAAGAGCAGAAGCAGGTGGACTTCGAATGCCGCATGGCGGCGCGCGGCTGCGTGGACTGCAAGAAGCACCTCATCCGCAACATGAACGCCGCGATGGAGCCGGCCCGCCAGAAGCGCGCGGAGATCGTCGCGAAACCGGGATACGTGAAGGACGTTCTGGAGAGCGGGAACGAGAGAGCGAGAAACATTGCTTCGGAGACGATGGAAAGAGTCTCCGATGCCATGGGGCTGCTGTAGGGATGGCTGAAGGCATTCGCATCCCCGTCCCCGCCGGCGCGGACCTCATGCAGCCCTACCCGGTGAAGCTGCCGATGTTCGAGGGGCCTCTGGACCTGCTCCTCCACCTCATCCGGAAGAACGAGGTGGACCTCCGCAATCTGCCGGTCGCCACCATCTGCCGGCAGTACCACGAGTACATCGTCCTCATGGTCGAGCTCGACCTCGAGGTCGCGGCGGAGTTCCTCTACGTCGAGGCGATGCTCCTCCAGATCAAGTCGCAGCTGGTGCTGCCGCGCGCTCCCGCCGGGGAGGGCGAGCCGGCGGAGGACCCGCGCGACGAGCTCGTGAGGCGCCTCCTCGAGTACCGCAAGTACAAAGGCGTCGCCGAGTCGCTGCACGAGATGGAGGCCCTCCGGCTGGGGCTGTGGAGCCGCCCGCCCGCCCGAATCGGGATCGGGGAGGGGGAGGCGGAGGAGACGGACCTCTCGGAGGTCTCGCTCTTCGATCTCCTGACCTTCTTCAGGGGCGCCGTCGACCGATACCGCGCCCAGCATCCGCCCTCGATGGAGATCACGCACCAGAAGTTCTCGATCAAGGAGAAGATGGAGCAGATGCTCGGCCGCGTGAAGGCCGGAGACCGCCCCGTACCGCTCTCGGACGTGTTCCGCGGGCTCTCCGGACGCGGCGAGGCGATCGCCATCTTCCTGGCCGTCCTCGAGCTCCTGAGGCTCCGCGTCGTCCGCGCGAGCCAGGACGGCGAATTCAACGAAATCTATCTCGAGCCGACTGGCGAATCGACGTCCCTCGAGGGCTACGAGGACGCCTACCGGTGACCACGCACGTCGCGCTCCTCGAGGCCTTGCTCTTCGCGTCCGGCAAGCCCGCGACCGTCGAGCGGCTCGCCGAGGCCGCGGAAATCACGAAGCAGGAGGTCGAGGCGGCTCTCGACGCGCTCGAAAAGGCCTGCGAGGCCGATGGGCGCGGCGTCCGCGTCGACCGTGTCGCCGGCGGCGCGCGACTCGTCTCGCGCAACGAGTTCGACCAGCCCGTCCGCAGCCTCCTCGGGCTCGAGGGCCGGAACAAGCTCTCGATCGCCAGTCTCGAGGTGCTGTCGATCGTGGCCTACAGGCAGCCGGTCACGGCGCCCGAGATCGCGGAGCTTCGCGGCGTCAACTCGGCGTCCTCGCTGCGCACCCTCCTCGACAAGAAACTCATCACGACGGCCGGCCGCAAGGAAGTCGTCGGGACCCCGTTCCTCTACAAGACCTCGAAGGAATTCCTCGTCCACTTCGGCCTGGCCGACCTGAAGGACCTCCCGCGCCCCGAGGACCTCGACGCGCTCTACGGCATCGAGACGAACACGGCGCAGACCGAATTGTTTCCGGAGCAGAATGCTGTTGAAGAGAAGAACGAAGATGGAGATTCTTAGAATGGTTAATAGGACAGGACGGTGCCGAGCTCTATTACCTTCTAAGCAGATCTTTCTTTCTCTCGTTCTCTTCGCAGATATCCCATGACCGCCGAGCGTCTCCAGAAAATCCTCTCCGCCGCCGGCATCGCCTCGCGCCGCGCGGCCGAGCAGATCATCCTCGAGGGCCGGGTCACGGTGAACGGCCACAAGGTGAAGGAGCTCGGCGTCAAGGCGGACATCGCGAAGGACCACGTCAAGGTGGATGGGAAGCTCGTGCGCATCGCGGTCGCGCGGCGCTACATCCTCATGAACAAGCCGAGAGGCCTCATCGTCACTCGCGAAGATCCGGGCGGCATCCCGACCGTGTTCGAGCTGCTGAAAGGCCGCGTCGGAGAGCGGGTCGTGGCCGTGGGAAGGCTCGACGTGGAATCCGAAGGGCTTCTCATCCTCACCGACGACGGCCCGCTCGTGCACAAGCTCACGCATCCCTCGGGCGGCTGCCGGAAGGAATACGAGGTCAAGGTCTCCGGCGTGCCGACGCCCGCGCAGCTCGAGCGCCTCAGGAAGGGCGTCACGCTCCCCGACGACGGCGCGCGGACGTCGCCCGCCGCGATCGAGCTCGAGAGAACGACCCCCGAGAAGAACGGGGCCGGGGGCAACGCATGGCTCAAGGTGACGCTCGGCGAGGGGCGCTCGCGCCAGGTGCGCCGCATGTTCGACCTCGTCGGCCATCCCGTCACGAAGCTCCGCCGCGTCGCGATCGGCCCGATCCGCGACGCGAAACTTCCTCCGGGGGCGTTCCGGGACCTGTCTCCCGAGGAAGTCATGGCACTCCGGGCGATCCGTCCGGCACCGCCCCGCGGCCGCGCGCCGGTTACCCGGGTGAAACCGTGGACGACACGGCCGCC
>JAMQPJ010000375.1 GCA_023717585.1 Thermoanaerobaculia bacterium | reverse complement strand
GGGCGTGACGACAAGGCCCGAATCCGTCATCGCCTCCTTCGCCGCCGCGACGGCGAAGTGGATGAACGTGTCGAACTTCTTGACTTCCTTCTTCTCGAGGAACGCTCCCGGGTCGAACCCCTTCACCTCGCCGGCGATGCGGCACGCGTAATCCGTGGCGTCGAAGCGGGTGATCATCCCGATGCCGGAGACGCCAGCTTTCAGGCTGGCCCAGTTCTCCTTCGCCGTCAGTCCCACGGGAGAAACGAGGCCGACGCCCGTGACGGCCACGCGGCGCCGGCCGCGGCCGTCGAGCAGGGATACGGGATTCGCGGACACTCGTTCGAGAAAGCCCGGGTCAGGCGGGCTTGGCGTGCGATTCGATGTAGGAAACCGCGTCCTTGACCTTCTGGATCTTCTCGGCGTCCTCGTCCGGGATCTCGATGCCGAACGCCTCCTCGAAGGCCATGACGAGCTCGACCGTGTCGAGAGAGTCCGCGCCGAGGTCGTCCACGAAAGAGGCCTCGGGCTTCACCTCGTCCGCCTGGACGCCGAGCTGCTCCACGATGATGCCCTTGACCTTTTCTTCCACCGAATTCGCCATCTCAAGATCCTCCGAAAATTCTGTCGTCTTGGAGACCGGCATTCTGAGGGCTGCCGGGACCCGATATCAAGAGTGCGGAGTCTATCCGATGTAGAGCCCGCCGCTCACGTTGAGACAGGTCCCGGTCACGTAGGCGGCCGCGTCGGACGCGAGATAGACGACCGCGCCCGCCACGTCGTCCGCGGTTCCCAGCCGCCCCAGCACGATCTGGCCCACGAGCGCCTTCTTGTGATCTTCGTCCAGGCCTTCCGTCATGGACGACGCGATGTAGCCCGGCGCGACGGCGTTCACGGTGATTCCCCTCGAACCGATCTCGCGCGCGAGGGCCTTCGTGAACCCCACGACGCCGGCCTTCGCGGCGGCGTAATTCGTCTGTCCGGCGTTCCCCATGAGGCCCACGACCGACGTGATGTTCACGATACGGCCTGGAATCCTCTTCTTGAGCATGACCTTGGCGGCCTCCTGGGAGCACAGAAACACCCCGGTGAGGTCCGTCGCGATGACCTTGTCCCAGGACTCCTTCGACATGCGCAGAATGAGACCGTCATCCGTGATGCCGGCGTTGTTCACGAGAACGTCGAGCTTCCCGTGCTCGAGGAGGACGGCCTTGAAGGCCGCCGAGACGGAAGCCGGATCGCCGACGTCGAGGCGCAGCGCCTGGGCCTTCCCTCCCTCGGCCGCGATGGCCTGCGCGACGGCAGCGGCCTTCTCTTCGCCCCGGGCGGCGACGACGACGTGGGCGCCTGCCGCGCCGAGCGCCTTTGCGATCGATTCCCCGATTCCCTGCGAGCCGCCCGTGACGAGCGCGACTTTTCCCTCGAGCGAGAACGAAACGGTCATCTCCCGGTTCCTTTCGCGATCAGTCTTCCATCAGATTCGCCACGTCATGCTTCGAACGTCACGAGAGCCGCGGACGTCGACGTGGTCCTCACGGGCCAGTCCTTCGCGATGCGCCTCGCGAGCCCGGCGAGCACCGTGCCCGGCCCGATCTCGATCGCCGACGGCGCGAGCGCGGCGAGGCGCTGCACCGACTCGACCCAGCGCACGGGGGAGCAGATCTGCCGCCGGAGGGATTCGCGCGCGACCTCGGCGTCGATCGTCTCGAGGGCGTCCACGTTCGTGACGACCGGGATCGACAGAGGCCGGAAGGACGTCGCGGCGAGGAAAGGAGCCAGCTTCTCCTCCGCCGGCTTCATGAGCGCGCAATGGAACGGAGCCGACACCGGGAGAGGGAGAACGCGCTTGGCACCCCTCGCCTTCAGGATCTCCCCGGCCTTCGAGACGCCCGTGGCGCTCCCCGAGATGACGGTCTGGTCCGGCGAGTTGAAGTTCGCGGCCGAGCAGACCTCGCCGGTCGCGGCGGCGGCCTCCGCGCACGCCCCGGCGACCGCCTCGGGCGCGAGTCCGATGACGGCCGCCATCGCGCCCCTCCCGCCGGGCACGGCCTCCTGCATGAAGAGGCCCCGGCGCCTCACGAGCACGACGGCGTCTTCGAGCGTCAGCGCGCCCGCGGCGACGAGGGCGGCATACTCGCCGAGCGAGTGGCCGGCCGCGACCGAGGGCGCGACGCCCTTCGCCTTCAGGACTTCGAGCACCGCGACCGCGTGCGTGAGGATCGCGGGCTGCGTGACCGCGGTCTGCTTGAGGTCCTCGTCGCTGCCCTCGAAGGAGGATTTCGAGATCGACAGGCCGAAAGGCGCGAGCGCAGCGTCCGCGCGCTCGTACACGCGCCTCGCCTCGGGGAAAACTTCGGCGAGGTCTTTCCCCATTCCCGCAAACTGCGAGCCCTGCCCGGGAAAGAGAAAGGCGAGACTCACGGCATTACCATCGGACGAGCGCGGCGCCCCAGGTCAGGCCTCCGCCGAAGGCCGTGATGAGGATGAGGTCGCCGCGCTTCAGGCGGCCATCGCGTGCGTATTCGTCGAGCGCGATCGGAATCGAGGCCGCGCTCGTGTTCCCGTAGCGCCCGATGTTGTTCATGCAGCGCTCGGTGGGAATCTGCAGGCGCTCGGCCGTCGCGGTGAGAATCCGCTCGTTCGCCTGGTGCGGGAGGAGCCAGTTCACATCGGCCGTCGTGAAGCCGCTCTCCGCGAGGACGAACTTGCTGACCTCCACCATCGATCGGATCGCGATCTTGAAGGTCTCGCCACCCTTCATCTGGATGAACGGAAGCCTGTTCTCCAGAGTCTCGGGACGATTCGGCGGGTACGTCGACCCGCCGCCCGGCATCGCGATGAAGGGTGCGCCCTCCCCGTCCGAATGGATCGACGTCGAGAGCACGCCGTGGTCGGCTTTCGTCGCCTTGAGGACGGTCGCGCCCGCGCCGTCCCCGAAGAGGATGCACGTGTTGCGGTCGGTGTAGTCCACGAAACGCGTCAGGAACTCGGCGCCCACGAGGAGAATGGTCTTCGCCTTGCCCGACTGGATGAGTCCGTCCGCCACGTGAAGTCCGTAGAGCCAGCCGGAGCAGGCGGCGTTCAGGTCGAAGGCGGCGGCCTTCTTCGCGCCGAGCTTGTGCTGCACGACCGGGGCGGCGCCCGGAATCGGGTGGTCGGGCGTGCAGGTCGCAAGGATGATCGTGTCGAGGTCCATCGGGCCCACACCCGCGGCCTCCATCGCCGGGATCGCAGCCCGCATGGAGAAGTCCGAGAGGATGTCGCCTTCCTGGGCGACGCGCCGCTCGCGAATGCCCGTCCGCGACGTGATCCACTCGTCAGACGTCTCGACCATCTTCGTCAGGTCGGCGTTCGTCAGGACCCTTTCGGGAACGGCCCGGCCGGTGCCGGCGATCGTGGCGTGAAACATCGTTCCTCCCTGAAGGCGCGATGCCGGGATGTTACCGGGAGAGCGGCGGCGGCGCGAACGTCAGCGCCCGTTCGCGGATTTTCTCCGGAATTCCCCGCCGCACGAAGTCGTCGGCGGCTCGAATGGCGTTGCGCACGGCCTTGACGTTCGAGCGCCCGTGCCCGATGAAACAGGCCCCGTTCACGCCGAGGAGCGGCGCCCCGCCGTATTCGCTGTAGTCGAGGCGTTTCTTGAAGGAACGGAAGGCGTCCTTCGAGAGCAGGAAGCCCATCGACGCCTGAAGGCTCCGGGTGATCTCCTGTTTGAGCGCCTCCTCCACGAGGTGCGCGAGGCTCTCCGAGACCTTGAGGATGACGTTTCCCGTGAAGCCGTCCGTGACGATGACGTCGATGTCGCCCCCATAGACGTCGCGGCCCTCCACGTTCCCGACGAAACGGAGGCCGGACTCCTTCAGGAGGCGGAACGACTCCTTCACGATGTCCGTGCCCTTGCCCTCTTCCTCGCCCACGGACAGGAGGCCGATCTTGGGCTTCTCGATGCCGAGGACTTCCTGCGCGAAGAAATGCCCCATGAGGGCGAATTCGCGGTAATGCTCGGGCCGGCAATTCACGTTCGCCCCGATGTCGAGGAGAACCCGTTTGCGGTCGAGACCCGGCAGTACGGTGGCGAGGGCCGGCCGGTCGATACCCTCGACGACGCCCATGATCATCTTCGCGACGACCATCGCGGCGCCCGTGTGCCCCGCCGTGAACATCCCCTTCGCGCGACCGTCGCGAACGCATTCGGCGGCAATCCGGATGGACGCGCGGCGCTTCTTGCGGATCGGGGTGATGGAGGGCTCGTCGAACAGGACGACTTCGTCCGCCTCGACGACGCCGACGCGGCTCCCGTTGTACGCGGTCTTGTGGAGCTCGGATTCGATCTCGCGCCGCTTGCCGACGAGCAGCGTATCGAGGCCGAAATCGACTGCCGCCGCGACCGCACCTTCCACGTTGACGCGGGGGGCGTGGTCACCCCCCATGGCGTCGACGGCGATTGCCAAGTCAGGCCTTCTCGGCCCCGCTCATGACTTCCCGGCCCTTGTAGTGCCCGCAGGACGGACACACCCGGTGCGGGAGCTTCTCCGTGCCGCAATTCGTGCACTTCGATGTCTGCTTGGGCTTCAGGAAGTCGTGGGCGCGGCGCAAGTCGCGACGCGTCTTGCTGTGGCGATGTTTCGGATTCGGCATGGCGATCTCCTGTGACGGTCACACGCTGCGAAGGCGAGGACGGAAGAAACGCGGTTTTAGTTCCCGGGATCGAGAAGAGTTCGGAGCGTTTTCCAGCGCTCGTCCGCCGGAGCCTTGCAGGCGCACGGGGCGAGGTTCCGGTCGGCCCCGCACATCGGGCAGAGCCCGCGGCAGTCGTCGCGGCAGAGGGCCTTGAGCGGAAGCTCGAGCTGCACCTGCTCCTCGACGAGAGGGTCGAAGGGGACGACGAGTTCGTCGTAGTAGAGGACGTCGAGATCCTCCCGGGAGAGCTCGAGGCCGTCCTCCGGGTCGCCCTTCTCGCCTCTTTCGGCCCGATCCGTCTTCGCCGCCTTCGGCGCGGGTTTGTCGGGCCGCTCCTGCCTCTCCTCGCGCGGCTTCGCGTGCGCGGGAGCGAAGAGCCAGTAGGCCTCGCTCGAGCGGCGGAAAGGAACGTGAGCGAGGCAGCGGGCGCACGCCGTGACGCCGTCGAAAACGACGTGGCCGTTCAGGACGAAGCCGGGCTCATGGCGCTCGAGCCGGCCCGTGAATGACACGTAGGACAGCGAAACGAGCTCGGGACGCGCGAGATCGGCGGCCGGAAAGTCGAACTGATGAGAAAGATCAATCGGCTCGTCAAAAGCCGCTTCGAGGTTCAGATCCATGGGAAAAGGCTCCTCCTCAACGAAGAGGAGCCGCGGAATATAACATGGAAGCATGCGCATCGCCGTCGACGCGCGCCCGCTCGAGGAGCGTCCGACTGGCGTTGGCCGCTACCTCGACGGGCTGCTCTCCGCCTGGCTTCGTGCCCGGCCCGAGGACAGCTTCGTCCTCCTGTCGCCGCGTCGCGTCCTCGTGTCCCCCCGTCTCGAGGGACGGGTGGCCGTGCCCCCGACCCCCGCGCTCCCGGGCACGTTCTGGCTGCAGACGGTCGCCGGCCCGGCAGCCCGCCGCGCCGGCGCCGACGCGTTCTTCGGGAGCCTCGGCATCCTGCCGCTCGCGTGCGGGCTCCCCGGCGTCGCGACCGTGCACGATCTCACGCCCGTACTCTTCCCCCAATGGCATTCGCCGAAGAACCGCCTCGGCTTCACGCCGTTCATCGGCGCGACCGTCCGCCGCGCGCGCCGGATCGCGGCCGTGTCGGAGGCCACGCGGCGAGACCTCGTGGCCGCGTTCCCGGACGCGGCCGGCAAGACGCGCGTGGTGCATAACGGCATCGAATCCGACGCGCCTGGAACGGGCGGCGAGGCGCCGCACGCGGGGAGGCCGTACGTCCTTTATCTGGGTACGCTCGAGCCGCGCAAGAACGTCGCCCGGCTGGTCGCGGCGATGGAGACGATCTGGGACCGCCGCCCGGATTTCCCCGACCTCGTCCTCGCGGGCGGAGACGGCTGGGGAATGGAAGGCTTCGCGGGCAACGTCGCGCGTTCGAGGCACGCCTCTCGCATCGCGCTCGCGGGCTATCTCGGCGCGGGCGAGAGGGAACGCTGGCTGAGGGACGCGCGGGTCTTCGCCTACCCGAGCCTGTACGAGGGCTTCGGTCTTCCGCCCCTCGAGGCGATGGCGCAGGGCACACCCGTCGTGGGCTCGTCGGCATCGTCGCTGCCGGAGGTCATGGGCGGCGCCGGCCTTCTGCCCGACCCCATGAGCGTTCCGGACATCGCCCAGGCCCTCGAACGCGCGCACGACGACGACGCCTTCCGCGGGCGCGCGGCCGTCGAAGGTCCCCGGCGCGCCGCGAGCTTCACGTGGGCGGCGGCTGCCGCGAAGGTGCGAGTCCTGTTCGAGGAGGCGCTCGATTGACCGAACGAAGGAAACGGGTCCTCCTCGACGCCCGCAAAGCGCGCGATTTCGGGATCGGGACCTACATCCGTGGACTCCTCCGCGGCCTCGCGGGTCTCGACCGATACGAGCTCCACGCGCTCGTGCTCCCCGGCGAGGAGGGGCTCCTTCCGCCGGGCGTATCCGCCCGGACCTGCGCGGCGCCTCATTACTCCCTCGGGGAGCTCGTAGCCGTGCGGCGGTCGATTTCGGCGCTGAAACCGGATGCCTTCCACGCCCCGCACTACGTCGTCCCGTTCTTCCCGCCGCAGGCGACGGTCGTCACGATCCACGACCTCATGCACCTCACGAGGCCGGAGCACGCGACGCCCGCCAAGCGCGTTTATGCGCGGTGGATGATCGGGAGGGCGTTGCGGCTTTCCGCGCGCGTCATCGCGGTGTCGGAAAGCACGAAGAAGGAAATTCTTGCTTTCGGACCCGAGTGGGGCGGCAAGGTAGTCGTGATTCCCAATGGCGTAAGAGAAGATTTCTTAGAAAGGGGAAGAGAAAGAGCCACGGCATTGACGCTGCCGGTGCCGGCTGCGGCGCCCTCTCCCTCTTCCCCTTTCAAAGAATCTTCTTCCTCGTCCTCGTCTTATCTTCTCTTTCTCGGGAACGACAAGCCGCACAAGAACCTCGACGGACTGCTCCGCGCATGGCCGGGCGTGCGGGCGGTGCATCCCGCTCTGTCGCTCGTTCTCGCGGGCGTCGAGGCCGGGCGGACGCTGCCCGAAGGCGCGATGGCCGCCGGCTGGGTGCCTGACGGGGATCTGCCGGCGCTCGTCGCGGATGCCCGTGCGCTCGTCCTCCCTTCCTTTGCGGAGGGCTTCGGCCTCCCCGTGATCGAGGCGCAGGCGGCGGGCACGCCCGTCGCGTGCTCGGACATCCCGGCGCTCCGCGAAGCGGCCGGCGACGCGGCGGTGTTCTTCGACCCGCACGACGCCGCGTCGATCGCCGACGCTCTGAACATGTTGCTCGGAGATGAAGAGAAGAGGGGGTTTCTTAGAAAGGTGGGACGGGAGCGGGCGGCTCAATTCACATGGACGCATGTCGCGGAGCAAACCGCCGCGGTTTACGAAGCAATTCTCAGCTCCCCTCTTTTTCCTTCTCCCTCTTCCCCATTCAAAGAAAAAACAGCATCTGAAAAGCCGGAGCAACCGTCGTGAGGGTCGCCCTCGTCCACGACTGGCTGACGGGCACCCGTGGCGGCGAGAAAGTGCTGCTGGAGCTGGTGCGCATGTTCCCCGGGGCGCCGATCTTCACGCTCTTTCACTTCCCGGGCTCGCAGCCCCCCGAGATCGAGGCCGCCGACATACGGACGACGTTCCTCCAGAAGCTCGTCTCGCCGCGCGCCGACTACCGCAAACTGCTCCTCCTGTTCTTCGTCGCCTCCGAGACATGGGACCTGTCGGGATTCGATCTCGTGATCTCGACCTCCCACTGTGTCGCCAAGAACGCGAAAAGGTCTCCGGGCGCGTTCCACCTCTGCTACTGCCACACGCCGGTGCGGTACCTGCACGACCAGTTCGACGACTACTTCCGCGCCCGGCCGGCCCTCGTGACCGCCGCGGCGCGCCTCGTGCGGGGCCCCCTCCGCGCGTGGGATCGTGCGGCCGTGCCCCGCGTCGACGCGTTCCTCGCGAACTCGGAGAACGTGAAGGCCCGAATCGGGCGACTCTGGGGACGCGAGGCGGAGGTCGTCTTCCCGCCCGTCGATACCGGCTTCTACACGCCGCCGCCGCCCGGCACGCCCCGAAACGGTCTCCTCGTCGTCTCGGCGCTGGCCCCGTACAAGCGCCTCGAGGACGCCATCGACGCCGCCAACACCCGCCACCTGCCCCTCACCATCGCGGGATTCGGGCCGGAGCGCGGGCGCCTCGCGGCCCGGGCTGGTGAGACGGTCAGATTCCTCGACACTCCCAGGGACGACATGTTGCGCGCCTGCTACCGGACCGCCGAGGCCGTCCTGATGCCCGGAGAGGAAGATTTCGGGATCGTGCCGCTGGAGGCGCAGGCGTGCGGCGCGCCGGTCGTGGCGCTGGCCCGCGGCGGGGCGACCGAGACGGTCCGGGACGGAGAAACCGGCGTCCTGTACGACGCGCCGGGCGCGGCGGGCCTCCTGACGGCTCTCGACCGCCTGCGTGGCCTCACGCTCGACCCTGCCGCACTCGTCCGGAACGCCGCCCGCTTTTCGCCGGACGTCTTCCGGGGCCGCTTCCTCACCGCCCTCGCGGCGGCGCGAAGCCGCGCCGAAAAAGGGCCCGAAGACGTTAGAATCCGTGGTCCGGAGTCCGTTTGATCCGCCGCCAGACCCGCCGCCTCCAGGCCCTCTTCGTGGCCGCCGACGTCCTCGCGACCGTGCTCGCGCTGGGCGCGGCGTGGCTCATCCGCTTCGAATCGGTGTGGCCCACGCCGAAGGGCGCACAGCCTTTCGAGAACTACGTCGCGTTCATCCCGATCCTGATCGCGATCTGGCCGGTCGTCTTCTACTTCCACCGCCTGTATCAGATCCGGCGCGACCGCTCGACGATCGACGAAGTGCTCGCCGTCATCGTGGCGGCGTCTCTCGGGACGATCCTGCTCGTCGGCCTCCTCTCCTTCTGGCGGGGCTTCACCTACACGAGCCGCCAGCTCCTCGTCCTCTTCCTCTTCCTGGACGTCCTTTTCGTCTCGCTCGTGCGCTTCGCGATCCGCAAGTACCTCGAGACCATGTGGTCGACGGGCGCCGGCGTGCGCCGGACCCTCATCGTGGGCGCCGGGCACACGGGGCGCGCGCTTGCCGACAAGCTGCTCGACCACCCCGCGACGGGCTTGAAGCCCGTGGGGTTCGCGGACGACGACCCCGCCAAGCGCACCGACGGCTATCGTGGCCTCGCCGTCCTCGGGACGACGTCGGAAGTCACGACGCTCATCCGCGCGCACGACGTCGACACGGTCTTCCTCGCGCTGCCCGTCGAGGCCCACCGCACGATGCTCACGATTCTGAAGGAGGTCGGCAACGAAATGATCGACCTGAGGGTCGTGCCCGACCTCTTCCAGTACGTGACGTTCAAGGCCGGCGTCGAGGACTTCGACGGCCTTCCCGTCATCAACCTGACGCAGATGCCGCTCGAGGGCTGGAATTCGCTCGTGAAGCGCACGATGGACGTCGCACTCTCTGCACTCGGCCTCGTCGCGCTCGCGGTTCTGTTCCCCATCCTCGCGCTCGCGATCTGGCTCGAGGACCGCGGGCCGATCTTTTACGCGCAGGAGCGCATGGGCCTCGACGGGCGTCTTTTCCGCATGCTCAAGTTCCGCTCGATGCGCGTCGACGCCGAGGACGACGGGGCGCGCTGGACCGAGGAGAACGACCCGCG